>DASPJQ010000102.1:0-6236 GCA_035628535.1 Flavobacteriales bacterium
GTATGCGCTTACAGCCTGCAGGCGCAAACCATTATTAAGAGTGCCGAAAACAAAGTACTGGGTTATATTGAAGACGGGAATAAATTCTATGATTTGAATTCAGCCAAAATCCTTGACTTTTCAACCGATGGTTCTATTAAAGATTTGGGGGGCGATGTCATGGCTACCTACAACCGTGAAACCGGGCAGGTGCTGGATAAAAATGGCGATTTGATCTATACCGTTGACGGCAGCAATATAAAAAGCCCTTCCAACAGTGTTATTGCAGCCGTTTCGGGAAACAACCTGAATGACGGTGATGCGCATTTGATTGGATCGGCAGCATCCATTGACAAATACTACATAAGTTTCTTTTTCCTGGTATACAATAAGCTTTAATACGAATAATCATGCGTTATATAACATGCATTGCAATTGTTTTTTTGACATGTGTGCGTCTCAACGCGCAAGATGTTTCCATATTGCCCATTATAGAAGGAAGGACACTAATTGCCAACGGGTCAAACGGTGGACCGGCAACAGTGACCGAGGACCGTTTGGGTGTTTGTATTGCCAACATCGGTGATTTGAATAACGATGGGGTTGACGACCTTGCCGTTGGAGCGCACCTGGATGATAACGGAGGAGCGTCAAGTGACGATTATGGCGCTGTGTACATCTGTTTCATGACCACCAGTAAAACCGTAAGCAGTTATGTAAAAATAGGGAAAGCCACTTCGGGCATTGGCAGCGATATTTCAACCGTTGACCGTTTCGGTATCAGCATTGCAGGATTGGGTGATTTTAACGGTGACGGGTATGAAGACATTGTAGTGGGTGCCTCTCAAACCGATATTACCAGTTTTACCAACAGCGGAGCGATATATGTTATATTGTTAAACAACAGTGCGGGTATTGTAGCCTATACAAAAATAACGCGTGGAACAAACGGTGGCCCCACGTCTATAAAGGCAAATTCAGAATTTGGAAGGAGCGTTGCCAATATTGGCGACATTAACAGCGATGGGGTTACCGACATAGCTGTGGGTGGCGGTCAGCATGATGGCGGAGCAGGAAACTCAACCGGTGCGGTATGGACCCTGCGCATGAATTCAAACCGCACGGTTGCCAGTGACAACATTATTACAAACGGTACAAGTGGCCTTGGTACCCTTGACAATTCCGACATATTCGGAACGGGTTTGTGTTCGGCAGGCGATTTGAATGGTGATAACATACAGGATATATTGATAGGCGCCCCGGGCGATGATGATTACGTGGCCAACAACGGTTGTTTTTACCTGGTGTATTTGACCAATACGGGCCTGGTAAGCTCATCCAAAAAATACACGCAGCCGCTGGTGAATAAAATTAATTGTTACACGGCCTCTTCTTCCTTCGGGGCAAGTTTGTTTTGCGATGATATGAATGGTGACGGTCAGGTAGAATTTTTGATCGGCAACCAGGGCGAGGGCGCTTTTTTTATGGCTTCTGTTGATGCCAGTGAAAACATCATTAACATTATTAAGTATGATGACAACGTGCATTCGGCATACAGTTTTTCCGGCCAGGGCATGGGACTGGGCATATGTTCACTGGGCGATGTTGATGGAGATGATAAAACAGAACTGGTCATTGGTGTGAATACCTATGATGCCAACTCGCATACCAATAACGGAGGTTTTTATGTGTTGGACATGGCATCAACCAGCCTTGACTGGAACATAGGCGATGTGCTGGACTATGATCGCTATGGAGAACTTTCAAACAGCATTGCCACCCTTGCCAATTCAGACCAGTTTGGTGCAGCGGTGTGTGAAGTTGGTGATGTGGACGGTGACGGGTATAACGACATTGCCATAGGCGCGCAGGCCGATGATGACGGAGGTGCCAACCGTGGAGCAGTTTACATTGTTATGCTGGACAGCATGCAGCGGAAAAAATCGGTGCAAAAAATTTCGTCCGGTTCAGGCAGTTTCGGCACAGGGCTTGACGATGGTGACACGTTTGGCGCCAGTGTATGCGGTCCGGGTGATCTTGACGGAGATACCATTCCCGATTTGCTGGTTGGGGCCATAAACGATGACGATGGTGGTACCGACCGTGGCTGTGTATGGGTTGTATATTTGAACAGTACCGGTACCGTAAAATCAAAATCAAAAATCAGTTCAACCTCGGGAGGTTTTGGCGGGACCCTTAGCAATTCCTGTTCGTTTGGCATTTCGCTGGCGGCACCGGGCGATATCAACAAGGATGGCGTGAACGACATTGTGGTTGGCGCCAACCAGGATGATGATGGCGGAACTGACCGCGGTGCAGTGTGGGTATGTTTTTTGAATTCATCGGAAACCGTTACGGGCCAACAAAAGATAAGCGATACCCAGGGAAATTTTACTGCAACCTTTTCGGGCAATACAGTGCATTTTGGTATTTCTGTTGACGGTGCCGGTGATTTAAATGGCGATACTAAAAAGGACATCATAGTGGGGTCCCATCTTATGGATGGCGAGGGAGCCGCGTACATTTTATACCTTGATACGCTTGGCCAGGTAAGCAGTTATAAAAAAATAGGCAATGAGAATGGTAATTTCCCATATACCTTGGCATCGCCCAAACAATTTGGCGTAGCGGTAAAAATGATGGATGACCTGGATGGCGATGGGAACCGTGAAGTAGCCATTGCGCAGAATTTACACACTTCGCTTGGCACTGACAAGGGCGCCATATGGATTTGTTTTCCCGATTCACTGGGAAATATTTTAGACGCACGCCTTATCAGCGAAGATTCTTCAAAATTTTGCGGGAATCTTGAAACCGATGACCGTTTTGGCAGAAGCCTTTGTACCTACCGTGATGACGACAGCGTACAACATGTGTTCATTGGTGCGCACCTGGCGCAGGAGAGCGGTACCGATGAGGGGAGTGTGTTCAGGTTGAAGTTGGCGAGTTTATCGGATGTAACATCTAAAAGTTCAAAGCAGCATCCTTACGTTGAACTTGAAAAAAAACTTGACGGTGAAAGTTACCGTGTTTACGATAACCGCATACGGTTCAGGTATTATGATAAATACCATGACTCGGACGATAAGCTTACGTTCACCATTTATAACGATGCCGGTGATGTTGTGCACAACGATGTGGCCCTTACCCTTAATCCTTCCTATGGTGAAAACCGGTTTGTGATTGACTGCGGCCCTTCGGGTGCCGGGTTGCCAATTGGTAATTATATACTGGAAGTTGTCAATACAAAAAAAGAAAAATACTACCTGCGTGTAGAATTGCTTAAAGTTTAATGAACTTATAAAATAAAGGTATGTTACAAAAAATTCGCAAATCAATTTATTCAAAAATACTGGCCCTGTATTTTGCATTTAACCTGTTGCTGCCAGTAGCATTTTTTGAAGTAAAAGCCGGCCCAACAACGGCAGGTAATACGCAGTTTGCACCGGTATCGTTCGGGAACCTGGTTGATCCTTTTACGGGCGATTTCCATTATTCCATTCCCTTGATGGAAGTGCCTGGCCCGGGAGGGAGTTATCCCATTGTATTGGGTTATTCATCGTCAAGCGTAAACCAGGAAGCCGATGCAGGCTGGGTTGGGCTGGGATGGAATTTGAACATTGGTTCAATAACACGGGAGACCAAAGGATTGCCTGATGATTTTAAAGGCGATGAGATTACAAAAACATATCACTTGAAACGGTCAGACCATGTTACCCTGGACCTTGGAAGTGACGTACTGGTCCTTAAAGAATTATTTGGGTTTAAATTACTAGGGCTGTCTGGAGGAATACATTTTCAATTGTACAATGATTCTTATACCGGATTTGGAATGAGTTTCGGTTTGTCAGCCAGTAGCGGAATTAACCTTTTTGCAAAAACACCTTTTTTAAAACAGACCATTGGAGGCTCGGTCGGGTTTAATTTTGATACACAAAAAGGTTATTCATTCAGTTCTGGATACGGTTTAAACAGTTCCTTTTATACCATTGGTAAACAAAAAAGCCTTGAAGTAAATAGCGGGTCGATCAACAATACGTTGACAGGTTCTTTCCTGGGTTTAACCAGTTTTTCGAAGTCGTTAAACAAGGCCAATTACATTCCGGGTGAAACGTTGCCGCTTGCCTATACAGGGGCTAATTTATCAGCACAGGTAGGGGTATCGGAAGCGGGCACGTATAATTCATTGAACATTGGAATTGGCCAAATGACACAAGACCTTTCAACCAGTTCTGAAACCTTTGAGGGGGCGGGTTACCTGTACCTGAATTACGCACAGGGCAAAGAGAAATGCCTGATGGACTATACCAGGGAAAACGATATGCCTGTGAATGAAGAAAGCAAAACTCTGGCGAATCCCATATTGCAGGCAGATGAATATTATGTAAGCGGAAATGATCTTAATATAAGTTTCAGACCCTATAGAAATGATGTTGGGTATCTCAAACCCGAAACACGTGATAATTCCTATAACCTGAGCGGAGCTGGCGGAGAGGTAGGTGTTGATGTGGTGCCTGCGAATACAGATTATAAAATAGGTGTTGATATGACAACCACAACGGGATCGTTATACACCGGTCCCTGGCAAAACAATAACTTTATTGATCATTTGACATTCAAAAACGATGAGCCGCAAAGCAGCGGATCAAGCGCCAATGCACACCTGGAAGAGCATGTATACTTTAAATCCACCAATGATCTGACACGGTCCAATACAGCTTTCAATACAGCAACGGGCGGCTATAACGCTTCGCATTTCCATTTGTCGTTAAGCCTCAAACAACCCAAGGTTGCCAATGTGAATTATGAAACCGGGTTGGGAACAGCCCAATTTGCTTCTGAACGCGTTAACCGCGAAACATACATTCAACATTGGAAAGTAAATGAAGTGGAAACACATGAATTTACTGACGGGGCATTTAAAATATGGACAACCGCTCCCGCCTGGGACGGTGACCTGGACGATTTCGGTGCAGGAAATACGTTTGCATACCCTTCCCATGCGCTTGACCACCACATAGGCAAATACAAAATAACCACCAGCGATGGAATGGAGTACGATTACGGGTTGCCGGTTTACAATACAAAATACTATGAAGTGTTTTATACGACATCAACCAATGGTGCCGACCCATACGTCAACACACCCAAGGTGGGTTATAATTCAACCGAAGCCAGCATTGCCAACACATCAGGGCTTGACCATTTTTATACAAAAAATTCACTTGGACCACATACTACCAACCATTTGTTAACCGGCATACGCGGGCATGATTACGTGGATTTAAAACACGATGGCATTACCGATGACGATTTGGGGTATTTCATGAAATTCAACTATACACGTTATTATACCAATTTCAAATGGCGTACACCGTTCTATCATTCGTATTATAAAAAAGGAAAGTACACCGATGAAGCTGATAACAAAGCAACTTATGTCTACGGAGAGAAAGAGGTATTCTACATCAATTCAGTAGAAAGCAAAACGCATATAGCTGTATTTATTTTAAGTGACCGGACTGATGGATGTGAACCCGCAGCAGAAGGGAACATTAACCCGGCATCAAGCGGTGGCGCCAGCAGCAACAAACTCAAAAAGCTTGATAAAATTATACTGTTCAATAAAAGTGATGATTCAAAACCTTTACAAACGGTTGAATTCACCTACGATTATTCATTATATACAGGGGCTGAAAGTAACAGTTCAGCAACGGGCAGGTTAACGCTTACCAAAGTGCAGGTCACTTTTCTTGACAACAACAAAGGGACAACCACACCGTACGAATTTGAGTACAACAGCACAGGTTCATACAGCGCTTTGGCTATTGACCGGTGGGGCGTACCGGCAACAACCGATGCCATTGCCAACATGGATTGGGACAATACCGAAAATATGTTCCAGGTGCAAGGTGATTATGACAAAGACGGTGATGTTGATGCAACAGATGCATCAACCCTTGCCACGAATGTTTCAAAAGGGTTATTAAAAAAGATCACACTTCCCTCAAAAGGTGAAATGAATATTTATTATGAAAGTGATGATTACGGGTATGTACAACAATACCAGGCCGAACAACTGGTACGCATTGTGGGGACCAGCGCAACCAATACAGAAACGTACAGCACAAGTGCACCAATTATGAAAGGCGACCTGCGCATTTATTTTTTATTGCCGGAAAAAATAGTTGATGTGGGCAGTGACGGTAACAACGATGACGGTGAAAATGCAAATGTGTTAAGCTACATAAATGGCC
>DASPJQ010000103.1:0-2844 GCA_035628535.1 Flavobacteriales bacterium
TTATCCGCAGATCTTCCATATACTGGTCACCGTATTTCAGGCGTGCGATATTTTTACCCTGGAATTTAAAAATATCCTGCCGGGAATCAAACCTCCCCTCAAAAACAATATTTTTTGACAACTCAAGCTCGGGAATAAAAAGCTTTTGGATTTTAGTGAAATCATGTATTTCAAGTTTGTATTCAAACTTTTCGTACGACTTAACCTTCACAACCCGGTTATCAAAAAGTGAAGGCACAGCTTTTGACAGGATGGACACAAACACGTTCGGCAATTCTTTAAAATTAAAGTTCCCCTCAACGTTCAGGGTTGCCACTTCTGATTTTACGCTCAGTTTTTTGGTCGAGTCGGTCAGTTCTTCAGCTTTAATGCGCAAATTCTTAAAGTCATAATTCACTCCTTTTTCAACAAACACAATGTCCCGGATGTTTACGGTTCCCCGCAGGTCATCAGGGTTTATACCTTCACCGGTTGTTCGGATTTCAAATGAAATTTTTGCCGACTCATCGCGGTTGCCAAAGTTCAGCCGTGTAAGGTAGGCGTTGTTAATGGTAGCCGTAAAATCATACACCGGAACCATTTTGCCATTTATTCTTCTGCCGTAATCAAAATATCCTTCGTAATCCATTGCAATGTTCTCATCACGAATTTTAAAACTACCGATAAACGTTTCGTTCCTGATTTTACCTTTTACTACCGTGTTGTGATAAGCATACCCGTTCAGTTCAAGGCTTTGCACATCGGCCTCAACATTCACATTCATTGTTTTTTTGAAATCGCGTCCCGTGGCGGTCAGCTCAATACTGCTGGTCATACGACCGAGGCTGTTGTCATCAAGCAATATTCCCACATTAAAATCACGCATGTTAACATGACCGGTAACTGCATACTGATCGGTATTGGGATTGACTTTGTAAGCAATGTCGGTTGTTGCACTGCCTATACTGCACAGTAAATTACCGCTGGTTTTAAAATCTTCCAGCGTGCCTTGAAAAGTACCTGTGTAATCAATATCACCCAGGTTGCGCACTTCACCGGGCAGTTCCAGGTAAGCCCCCGCATCATAAGGCGGCACCCGGAATCTGGCCAGATCGCTTTGCGATGCCTTCAGTTTTTTAATGTCCAGGTCAAACCACGCTTTTTTTATGTGTGTAATATCTTTTACGTGAAAATCGCCTTTTATTAACGTATTGGGGGTATACGCAAATGTAAAACCTGTTGCCTGAAAATCATCAACCGTACCTTCAAATTTTCCATTCATGAAAATGGTTTGGTCTGAATTGCGCAATTCATGCGCAAAATAGGAAAGGTCACCCAGGTGAAGGGCCGTTTCAGATATGAATGACGACATGTTTACTTTTTCCTCAAAATCATCGAAATCGTCAAAGGTGTTGAAAGCAAACACCAGGTATGGCGATTTAATGCTGGAATAAGGCGTGGTCATGCGCAGTGGGGAAAAGGTAAGCGAGGTGGGTGTAATCTTTAATTTTGAATTGAGCGTATCAAGCACAAAACCGCTCTGTTCGTGGAATGAAAGGTTTCGTATCATGAGTGAAGTTGTATCGCCATGGTTTTTAAACTCGCTCAGGTTTACATTAAAGGGGAACAAACCCAGATGGTCAAAATCAACGCCAAAATCACTGTGCGCTTTGTTATAATCATCCATTGAAAAATTAGCACTCCTGACTTTAACCCGGCTACAAGTGATTTTCCAGGGATGTTTTTCCTTTTTGGGATCTTTTTTACCATCATCAAAATAATCGGCTATGAATTGGAAATTGAGGTCTTTTTCACCTTTATACCTGGCCAGTTTGATGCGTGGTCCGGCAAGGGTAATGTCATTGAGCTGGATATGCCGTTTACGCAACGAATAATTCTGAAGCATGCATTTCATACTGGGTGCATACAGGATTGTATCGCCACGGAGGTCTTTAACCAGCAACCCTTTTAATTCAACGCGTTTGAACAAATCAATTTCAATCCGTTCAATTTTAATTTTGGCCTTGAGCTCGTCTGACATGTAGCTCGCCAGCCATTGGGCCACATAGGTTTGAAAACCATAAAATTTAATGGCGAAAGCAAGGACAATGACAAGGGCTATAACGACATCAATCGTTACTCCGAGCGTCCTCATCAAAAACTTTACTATATTGCCGGCCAGTTTAATAAATACAGTACTTGGCTATTATAAACAAATATACGGATATTGTGATTCTTGGCATCGAGTCATCGTGTGATGAAACCTCGGCTGCTGTTATAGTTAACGACCATATCCGCTCCAACCGTATAGCCAATCAAACAATACACCAAACTTTTGGCGGGGTTGTACCTGAATTGGCCTCCAGGGCTCACCAGGCCAATGTGATACCGGTAATTGATACAGCGTTAAAAGATGCTAAAATTGACAAAGGCCGGTTAACGGCTATTGCCTATACGCAAGGACCCGGCCTTATGGGCGCTCTTATGGTGGGAAGCGCAGTTGCCAAATCAATGGCTATGAGCCTTGGTATTCCGCTTATTCCCGTAAACCATATGCAAGCGCATATTCTTGCCCATTTCATCAAAAAATCGCCCGGTCAGCCTGTACCTGCATTCCCATTTTTATGCCTTACCGTTTCGGGTGGGCATACCCAACTTGTAGTGGTGAGCGATTACCTCAGTATGGAAATAATTGGGCATACCATTGACGATGCCGCGGGCGAAGCTTTTGATAAATGTGCCAAAATTATTGGACTACCCTATCCTGGCGGTCCGCTTATTGATAAATTCGGCAGCAATGGAAATACGCATGCGTTTGTTTTTGCCGAACCAAAAGCTACCGGATACGATTTCAGCTTTAGCGGG
>DASPJQ010000104.1:0-3524 GCA_035628535.1 Flavobacteriales bacterium
ATTTTTTAAAAAAGGATGGTGACAGGGTAAAAAAAGGAGATGTGGCATTTTTAATTGAGGGGCCCGCACGCGATATCCTCAGTTGCGAACGGCTCGTATTAAACTGCATGCAGCGCATGAGCGGTATTGCAACGCTTACAAATAAAATCAACAACGAACTGCTTGGTTTAAATACTAAATTGCTGGATACACGTAAAACCACTCCGCTTTTCAGGTACATGGAAAAATGGGCCGTTAAAATAGGTGGCGGTGTTAACCACCGCTTTGCCCTGTACGACATGATCCTGATTAAAGACAACCACATTGATTACGCTGGCGGCATTGCCAACGCCATTGCCAATACAAAAAAATACCTGCTTGAAAAGGGTAAAAACCTCAAGATTGAAGTGGAAGCACGTACATTGGAAGATGTTAGCGAAATCCTGAAGCATGAAGGTGTTTTCAGGGTATTGATTGACAATTTTACACCCGAACATCTTGCCGATGCGGTCAAACTTGTAAATAAAAAAATTGAAACCGAGGCATCAGGCGGAATTACCATCGAAAATATCCGTTCCTACGCTTTAACCGGGGTTGACTACATCTCGTGCGGGGCACTCACCCACTCCTATAAAAGCCTTGACCTGAGTTTGAAAGCATATGCGTAAATCCCTACGGAAAATACGATGGAACATTGTTCAATGGAGTTCCCGTGTGTCTATTCCCCGTTATAAAAATGTTTCACTTTATAACGTTATGCATTTTTATATGGAATCGCTGCGAAAGGGGCAAATAGGTCACCGCAGTGCAAGCATTTCATTCAGGTTTTTAACCGCTTTATTCCCGCTATGTATTTTTCTTTTTTCAATTATCCCGTTCATTCCTGTTAATAACCTGCAGGAAAATCTTATGATTGGGTTAAGAAATTTTTTTCCCGACCAGATTTACGGTTTCTTTCATGAAATTTTAATGGATCTTATCCATAAAAAAAAGGCTGTACTAATGTCGGTCGGGTTCCTTCTTACGGTATATTTCGCTTCAAATGCCGTAAACTCGCTTATTACGGGCCTAACTGCTTCTCACCACCTCAACCGTAAGCGCAAATTCTGGAAACAGCGTTTATGGTCGTTAGGTTTATTGTTTGCATTTTTATTGCTTTTCGTATTGGCGTTTGTTATAACTTCAATCGGACAATGGCTTATTGACTATGAATATAAAAGCGGTGTTATTCAAAACGATGCTTTGTACTGGATGTTTGTTGTGCTTAAATCGGCCCTGTCCATATTTACGTTTATGATTTCCATTTCCCTTTTATATAACGTAGCCAATACCGATAAAATAAAATGGAAGTTTTTTAATATTGGCGCCCTTACCAGTACCGTACTTATACTTATATTAAAAGAAACCTTTGGTTTTTACCTTACGCATTTCGGAAAATTTGACCAGGTATACGGGCCTATTGGCACCGGTTTGGCGTTCCTGCTTTTTGTTTTCTATATGTTTGTTATTATAATCATCGGTTTTGAATTAAACGTGAGCTTACAAAAAGCGTATCGTTATAAGAACGCAGCCGAGTTTGTTACACCCAAACCAAAAAAATGAACCACGCATACAAATCAATTCATCAAGCAGGCCAGGTAGGGCCGGTTGAATGGATACTCATTATAATTGGCATATTATGGCTGGCTGGCGTGCTGCGCAACGTTATTTATGTACCGGTAATTGTAAAGGAAGAAGAGAAAAAAGAGGACGCTAACGAAACAAAAATTTCGGAAAACATTAATGTTTCCAGGCCTCCAGGCAAAGGTGATCCAGATGAATACGTGCCTTTTGAAGAGATAAAGGATTAAAGCTGCACATTAGTTAAATTATTCCTATTTTTATGCACAAAACCTGATTTAATCATATGGCCGGTACATTGTATACACATATTGAAAAACTTGCCGGTATTACAAACAACGTTCAATCGCCTTTACGCGGGAAAGAACTAAAAATATTGGAACAAATTTCCGATGCGTGGCTTCTGATTAAGGATGGACTAATTGCCGATTATGGAAAAATGGAGTCCCTGCCATCGGTTACGGTTGATGAAATAATCAAATGTGAAAATCAAACCATTTTACCTGCCTGGTGTGACAGTCATACCCATCTTGTATATGCTGCAACGCGGGAGGACGAATTCGTAGACCGCATAAATGGATTAAGTTACCAGGAAATTGCGGCAAGGGGTGGAGGCATCCTTCATTCAGCGAAAAAAATTGCCAAAGCAAGCGAGGAAGAACTAATCCGGTCGGCACTTGCGCGGTTGAGTGAAGTCATTCGATGTGGCACCGGGGCCATTGAAATAAAAACAGGTTACGGTTTGACGGTTAAAGAAGAATTAAAAATGCTGTGTGTAATTGATCAGATTAAATCATTATCGCCAATACCCGTTAAAGCGACTTTGCTGGCAGCACATGCGGTTCCGGCTGAGTTCAAACATGACAAAAAAGGTTACATTAATTTAATTATTAATGAATTGATACCTGAAGCAGGTAAACTCAACATAGCTGAATTTTGCGATGTTTTTTGCGAAGAAAACTATTTTACACCCGATGAAACCATTGAAATTCTTGAAGCCGGCAAAAAGCACGGCATGAGGCCAAAAGTTCATGCCAACCAGCTTACACAAAGCGGTGGGGTACAGGCGGGAGTTAAAACAGGGGCCATAAGTGTTGATCATCTTGAATATGTTTTTGACCAGGAATTGGAAACGTTAAAAAACAGTAACACCATTGGCACCATTTTACCAGGGGCGCAATTTTTCCTCCAGTTGCCTATGCCACCCGTGCGAAAAATGCTGGAAAACAATATTGCCCTGGCCATTGCCAGTGATTATAACCCGGGCAGTTCACCAAGCGGCAACATGAGTTTTATGGTGTCATTGGCCTGTATAAATTACAAACTCAGTCCTGAGGAAGCCATTAACGCGGCAACAATCAATGGGGCTTTTGCCATGAATTTAAATAGAACGCACGGCAGTATTGAAAAAGGAAAAGTAGCCAGTTTTATGATTACAAAAAAAGGAACCGGATATCCATTTATTGCCTATTCATTTGCAAATAATACGTTGGACCATATCATCATTGGCGGCAAAAGGTTTTGATACCGGGGGCTTAACCGGGGTTGGTAATATTATGGATAAATTTCACCTGTTTCAATCAGGTTACTTTCATGCAAAGCGCGATCCACTAACTGTATATCGTATTTGATGGTATCACCATCAGGTGAAAACGCATTGTAAAAAATCGGGGTAATGAAAATAATTACTCTTCCTTTTAACGCCTTATTTTTTCCGGTCGGGGTCAGCCTTTCGGTACGGTACCTGAATTCAACCGGGTCGCCCTGCGCGCTTAAACCCTGCACCCAGTTACCGTTTACTTTTTCGAAATACCGGATGAACACATTATTGTAATACTTGGAACTGGTATCAAATGGCGGTGCGTTGTCAGAAGAACTCAACCCAATATCTCCATCACCGTCTGTAAAAGAAAATGACAACATAA
>DASPJQ010000105.1:0-9606 GCA_035628535.1 Flavobacteriales bacterium
AAACATTTAAGGCGGGGCAACTCGCCTTTTTTTTCTTCCCATTATTATACAATAAGTCATTGCCGATTACTTCCCACCAATTTATCCAAAATCCCTTTTGATTTCAGCCTTTTATTGACTTAATTCCGTTCAAATCTTCACAAACCTTTTGAAACCCTTTACCAGCGCGGTTTTTGGCAAATATGCCTATACTGTTTCCCGTAGAAATACGCACCTTGTTCATGCATTTTTCCCGTAGAAATACGGTAAGGTTTGCGTAGAGATACGGAATCTCTTGGTTCTATAATAACAATTACCATCCATCAGTACAATATATATCCTACGTATTCACACAGGATACAGCTACCCGTAATCGCATAGGCATGACTACGTGTTTATGCAGGTAATGGCACCCCTGTGTTTGCATAGGTAAACACTCTTTAATTGCGTAGGTAGTACCGCCCATTTGCATGGTTTAAACGCTACTGAGGTACCGCAATTCAACAGGCAAGTACAAGATGCAATACAAACAGGTATTTTTTTGAAATGGTAGGATTTATTCCCAACTTAACGCAGAATTAAAAATATAACCTGTATGCTAATAACAACTTAAATTGCCCGAATAAGGCGGCTCAATTTTTTAAAAATCCGTATTCATATATTTTAGGGTTTATTTTGCTTGCCAGCTGTTTAAGCTTTTCTCTTAAGTTGCTAATATGATGCATATACATTTCATCATTGCTTTTTGCATTCATTTTTCCTTTTTCATTGCGGCCCTGGAAATATTCTTTAATGTTATAAAGCGAGGCGTTTACATTGCAGTCTGGCTGCTTGTGGTAGTATTTCCAAAGCTCTTTTCCGGCATTAAATACAGCAATGGCCGCAGTTGAAAATTCCAGCGGTATGGTGCCGTGGTGGCCTTCATCAAATAAACCAGCTTTCTCTCTTTTTAATTTTCCTTTTATGAATTGTGCCATAAAGTCACTTTCAAATTTCTCCCTTGCATTAATTTCCTTTTCCGTAAATGGTATCCAGTAATTGATGCCCGAGGTCACCTGGTTTTTATCATGAAACAATGTAAATGTTAAGCAGTCGTTGTGAAATTCGGTGTCTTTTTCCCATTCGCCACCTGGAAACAAGAATTGATCATTATGGTTAAGCCAGGTATGCTCTGAATTGTGCCTTACGGCAAAATAGATGCAGGAAATTTGTAAATTGCTGGTTGAAATGTTGGCTTCATGGTGACCCCTTCCTTTATTGGTTATGAAAACAAGTTTTTGGTTCTGAAAATCATTGCCAACAAAGCCTAGTTTTCCAATGGAGTCGGTGCCGTCATTGAATTTTTTCAGCCATTCATTCATGAATTTTATTTTCCCATCATAGTTACAAAACGTTTTCTTTCCTATAATAGTTGAATTACTATCTACCACATCGCACTTAACCGTATCAATTCTTTGTTTAACGGACAGGTCCCAAATGATAAATCCAATAGGGAATTTACCCACAACATTATCAAAAGTATTGGCTATTACAACGAAGCCACTTTTATATTTGGCCAAAAAAGAATTTCTGAATGCGATGAAATTTTCAGCATTAATATATTTTAATGTGCTGAATGAAGCGAGTTTTGCATTTGGTATGTTTTTGTAAATCCGAATGAAAAACTGCGCAAAAAGTTCGCCTCTGGCCTTTCCTAGTATTTCAAAGTAATCATTGTATGTTTTAGAGGAGGCCACTCCTTTTCGCGTTACTTCTTTTTCTGAAACGGTATCGCCTTCTGCATAAGGCGGGTTAATGTAAATTAACAACTTACGGCATTTTTTTTCATCATGAATTATTTCCCGGAGACCGGCCGGAAGTTTGGAAAAGTCATCATTAAGGAAGTCAAATTGAAAGACATGGTTTTCCAGTAAGTTTGCCCCATTCCTGATGCGGTCTTGCATTACTTCAATATCAGCCTGGTCAAGGGTGCTGGCCCAGATATTATATTTATTGGTAAGGCCGTTGAGCAGGTTACCGGTACCAGCCGCGCAGTCCCAAATATAGTATTCGTCCTGCCAGTCTTCGCCCAATGCCGCAGTAAGGTATTTCTGAGAAAGCTCTACCCATATCTGGGGAGTAAAATAGCTGCCTTTGCGCTCCCTGATGTCCTGAGGCACCAATAAATCCCTGCGTTCAATGATATAACTCCAGTATTCTTGCCCGGGAGGCCGTTCATACTTGTTCCAAAATTGCAAATGTGATTTTTGATTGTCTTTAAATTCAGTGCGTTTGCTGCTAAACATACCTGCATCATCCAATTTTCGGTCTAATTCATAATGATCCTTTTTTAACAGAACGAATAGCTTTTCTTTTAAGGTTGTATTGTCAATTGATAGCAGATCGGCAAGATAAAAATCACCATCAATTATTCCGCTTTTTTTGGCTATTTCCCAATCAACTGCTATGGATGGCTTGACTGATTGCAGCCATTTAGTATAAATAACCATGAAGTTATTCTTGTCAATTTTTGTTTTTGTTAATCCGAATTTGCCAACAACAAAATTAGTTTTAATGAATTTCTGAAGTTCTTTATCTTCACTTTCGTAACGAAATAAAAGCGATTTTTTTTCAATGCAGTTTTTCACAGTACTATATATCAGTTTGAATTCTTTGGTATTGTAATTAGAAGGTGTTACATTCCAGTTAAAGTCATTTTGATAAAATATGCCATGTATTTCGTTGTAGGGAATAAATGCTATTTTTTCCGAATCAAATGTGCCAAGCATAACGGGAGGAAGGAACTTATCAAAAGTTCGTGCCTTGCCGATAGTTAATATTAACTGTGCAAGCGACTTATAGATATCGACCCGACCTTTTTTTGCTTCGGCCCAAAGCAATGATAGATCATCGGAATGATCGCTTTTGCTTTTATATGCGTATACGCAGAAATCAATATTACCAATAACTTTGGTGCAATCATAGAGATAAAAATAGTCCCGTGAGATTTTATTTTTTATTTCCTGCTCAGGGACTTTCGGATACTTCATTTTAAATTGGTTTTTTTTAAAATCAATACTGGGTATCGTCCTTCATGTAACGGGCCATTCCTTTTGCTTTGCGTCAACTGCTTAAATGTGCTAACATGAAACAAATGTATATTAAATATATACATAATGTATATAAATGATATTCAATTCTGTAAGTCCTAAATCCTTAAAAACGAGGAACTTTAACCCATGTCAAAAATTCATATCGGGAAAAAGATCAGGGAAGTGTTGGACAAGTCACCCATGACCATGGTTGATTTTGCCAAAAAGATCAACCTGACGCGTGATGGGGCCTATAAAATGATGGAGAAAGAAACCATTGCTACCGACCAGCTTCAGAAAATAAGCACTGTATTGAACCATGACTTTTTTGCGTATTATCAAACAAAGCTCAACATTGCCAGTGAAAAGAATACGCAATATGGTTATGCTACCAAAGAGGAAGTAGGGGAGATCAGGCGTGAATTGGAGAACGTGACAAAAATCCTGCACAGGATCATGGCCAATATGGAGCAGCCGGTAGTCAAACAGCGCAAAAAGAAAAAGTGATTATTCCTTAATTACTTTAAAGTACTGCCTTCTTTCAGTGTTATTTACTTCGAGCGTATAAATTCCTTTTGAGAGGTCAATTAAGCCGTAAAGGATTTGCTTATTGCTTAAGGTGGTAGTTTGTATGAGAGTTTTTCCGCCAATGTCGTGAAGTTTGATGATGGAACCGGGTTTGCAGCCCTCAACAGTCAAATATTCATTTGCCGGATTCGGGTACACCTTAATTCCATTTTCATCAAACCTGTTTTCGAGCCCAACTCCCGTTACCAAATAACACGCGCTGGTATCGGCACACCCGCCTTCGGTCACAATAACCGCATAGTTTCCATCAGCCGTTGCGGTAAAGCTTTGGTTGGTTTCTCCGCTAATAGGTGAGAAGACCGCATCGCAGGCAAGCCATTGATAAGTGGCGGGTGTGGCGTTTGCGGTGAGGGTGGCGCCTGATTGCGTTAAATTGGTATTTACTGAAATCACCGTAATTAACGTATCAACACAGGTCCCATTAACGCTATCAAACAAATAATATATTTGTGAAGTAGTTGGAGTTACTATTAAATTTTGCCCTGCTCCTACAAATGTTCCTCCACAGCCACCTGTATACCAGTTCCAGTTTGCGATCAAACCAGGAACATTGGGAACGGCTGTTAAGAGTGTTGAATTACCCGCACAAAAATTATTATTTGTAACTGTAAAGCTCGATCCAAGATCAATGGTGTTGAAAACGGTATTGGTCATGACAGGTTCATTGTAATCAAAATAAATGTAAGCTGTGTTTTCTATCATTGTGTTGTCGGGCAAATCGGGTAATTGATCAATTTCATAAACTACATAACCGTGGCTGTTGGGTTCATCGGTTGTGCTGTCGGGTAGATTTATATCATTAAAAACAAATTTTAGAACATTGCTCCCAAGAACCTCGGTGTGCATTATATGGCTTGCTGCAATAACATTTAACGTTGCAAGATCAAGGTTTGTATCAAGGGTATCAACTATAAAAATGTTTTTGGCTGGTGCCGTTCCGGTATTTTGAAAGCGTACAGTATAAGTCATAGCAAGGTTGTTTAATATATTATGATTTGTATCTATACCTTGTGGATACACCTGTTTGTCATTTGGGTCAAACGAACTGACAACTTCTTCATAATAATATTTAGTATTATTAGCAATGTCAAGGTCGCCAGATTCTGGAAGAACTGAGGCGAAAAAAGTCAACGAATCACCAAGTGTTACATAAGTGGAAGTTATAACAGTAAGAATGGATTCAAAGGCAGCCGAGTCATAATTTTTGCCCGTAAAAAACCATTTTAATGTATCACCTGAAATCATATCAGGTGCAATACTTGCTGAAATAAAATGAATAGCGGAGTCAAGGACAAAGATCATTTCTCCACTTACCGTATCGCATGCTTCATTTCGGGATATTAAAGCAATCATGTTGGTATCACCTGGAAAAAAGTTTGGGAAAACCGCATTTATACTCAACTCAAACCCGCTTAATAAGGTTGGCCCGTTTATGTGAAAAGCAAGGTCTCGTTGGCATCCGGCTATGTCTGTAACTAAAAGTGTGTGGGTTCCTATGCCTGGAAAAACAAAAAAACTATCTGGAACCGATGGACTAGCGTCCCATGAAAAAGAATATGGACCATACCCACCATACGTCACGGCATTTACAAATCCAGTACCGGTTTGGCAGGTTACATCCTGCAAGCTATCAAGCGAAATACCAAAAGGCATAATGCTGCATGAATCCTGCGACCAAACAAAATAAAAAATATCGCCCGTAAGGTTATATATGCCAATTGAAGGATCAATGTCAACTGAAGTAGCCAATGAGCCAGTTGCTAAAATATTAAAATCATTATCAACGCTCAAATAATGAAGTTGACTCATGCCTGGACTCGGTAATTGCTTGGCCCATATAAAGTCACTGTTTTCTGTGAGTTTTAAAATATAGGAATTGTATGCCCCTACCGATGTAAGATTATACGTGTATTCGCTTGGGTTTACGTCTACTGTATTAATAGAGTATGCCGTCAGATTTATGGTTTTTGTTGAATCAACAAAAATTGATTGCACCTGATCAATAGTATTGTTTCCAAAACTCCGGTGCCAAATCAGATTGCCTGAACTGTTTAATTTACCAACAAATACATCCCAGTCACCTTTTGAAATCCTTGTTATACCGGTAGCGGGGTTTAGTGTATCTTTAAAATCAAAAGATAAATATATATTTAGGTCATCGTCAAAACTCATAAAATAGCGCCCTACAGAACTTGTACAATATATGGGTTTTGCCCAAATAAAATCAGCATTGGAATCCAACTTAAGTATATAACTATCACTAAAAGAAGTATTCACTGCTGTAAGCGTACTTATTCCTGTTCCGGGATCAAGATCAATGGTGTCGTTAAACACACCATTTAAATAAATGTTATCGGCATGATCCGTATAAGAACTGTAGAGAATGGCTGTACTGGTCTGCAGAGTTTTTGCCCATATAAAATTTCCTGAAGAATTATACTTTGAGATATAAATGGATCCGTCAATAGCTGCATTTAAACTAAACGTTCCTGGTCCCGGATCAAAATCAGCAATAGTTCCATACATCCCTGTCAAAATGATATTGCCTTGCGAATCGATACATAATTGCTCGCCTGTCTCATTTCCAGTAGAACTAAGCGTGTTTATAAAGACAAGGTTGCCGGCAGGATCAAGTTTAATACAAAACTGGTCAGGGCCACCTGAATGGGTTTTATTGACGACACCGGGTCCTGGATCAAAGTCAATGGTTCCTGAAAAATGACCAGTACCAACAACATTACCGGATGAATCAATACCGGCAGATGCGATGTAGTCATGGTTGGGCCCGCCAATTGATTTGCCCCAAAGGAAGTTGCCTAGTGAATCGGATTTGGTTATGAAAAAATCTTTTCCTCCGTGCGATGTCATATTAAATACACTGGGTCCTGGATCAAAATCCATTGTGTTTTCAAAGTCGCCAATCAGGTATATATTAGCAAGTCCGTCTCTTTTTATAAAGTTTCCCCCGCCTTCAATACTTCCTGTAGTTCCTGTTAGAGAGTGACCCCATTCAAGCGATTGACAAAAAGAATCGCATATGAAACAACTAAAAATGATGTATAGAAGAAGTCGATTCATGATTTTTTAAAGTATGTAAATATACCCCTAAATCCTTTAACTAAAGAACGTAAAATTGCCTGAACCGATTATTTAACAATATAATCATTAAAAAATCCGGACCCATTCCCGAACCCGGATTCAACTATTTTTGATTGATGATATACGAAGTATGATTCAGTGTCGGTCGGAAATCCAAATCAAACTTCTGACTTCTTAAATCTTACTTATTTACTTCAACTATTTTTGATTGATGATTTGCGAAGTATGATTTAGTCACTTATAAAGCCACAAATCAAACTTCTGGCTTTTAAAATCTTACTTATTCACTTCAACTATTTTCTCCGAATAATATTCCCCCTTATCCAGTTTCACTTTACACTTCTTAAACGTTTCAATGGTGTACTTCACATCCTCCAGTGTATGTGCAGCGGTAGGAATCAAACGCAGCATAATGGTTCCCTTTGGTACAACCGGGTACACCACAATTGAACAGAAAATACCATGGTTTTCGCGCAAATCAAATGTCAAATTGGTTGCTTCACCCACCGTTCCATTCAAAAACACAGGGGTAACCATGGTGTTCGATTTCCCAATGTTGAACCCGGCTTCTTTCAACCCGCTTTGCAAGGCATTTACAATTTTCCACATATTCTCACGCAACTCAGGTTTTGTACGCAGCAATTCCATGCGCTTTAACGCGCCAATTACAATTGGCATAGGCAAGCTCTTGGCAAAAATCTGCGACCGCATGTTGTGGCGCAAATAATCAATTACATTTTCGGTTGATGAAATAAAACCGCCAATCAACGCCATTGATTTCGCAAATGTCCCGAAATAAATATCAATGCCTTCCTGGCAACCTTGCGCTTCGCCTGTTCCTGCACCGGTAGAACCCATGGTCCCGAATCCGTGCGCATCATCCACAAATAACCTGAAACGGTATTTCTTTTTCAAATCAACAATCTCTTTTAATTTGCCCTGGTCGCCCGCCATACCAAACACGCCTTCGGTAATCACCAAAATGCCACCGTCTTTTTCATTGGTAAGTTTGGTTGCGCGCTCCAGTTGCTTTTGCAAATCGTCAATATCATTATGCTTGAACACAAAGCGTTTTCCAAAATGCAAACGCATGCCGTCCAAAATACACGCATGCGATTCGCTGTCGTAAACAATCACATCGTTACGGTCGCACAAGCTGTCAATGGCGCTCACCATGCCCTGGTAACCGAAGTTTACAAGGATGGTGTCTTCCTTGTGCATGTAATCTGAAATTTCTTTTTCAAGCTGCTCATGGTAATTGGTGTTACCACTCATCATGCGCGCACCCATAGGATATGCCAAACCGAATTCGCGTGCGGCATCCTCATCGGCCTTGCGCACCTCAGGATGGTTGGCCAATCCCAAATAATTATTCAAACTCCACACAAGGCATTCCTTGCCGCGAAACTTCATTTTGTTTCCAATTTCACCTTCCAGTTTCGGGAACATGAAATAACCATAACTTTCTTTAGAATGCTGGCCCAATGGCCCACGGTTGGTTTTAATGCGTTCAAAAATATCCACGGTATACGAGCTTAATGATTTATGCAAATGTAACGTAAAAATACTTACGCGGCACAAGTGAAAATACACGCGAAAGTAACATTAAAATTACTGAAAAACAAGTAAATAACATAGCGCTAACCACTGGAAGCAATTGTTTTTATCAATGCTTCATAAACACCTGGGCCTGCCCGTTGCTGCCGCTTACCCGAACCGCGTAAACACCATTGGCCAACCCTTTCACATCCAGGATATGCCTTTGCGAACTAACGGCTGAGGTATATACGATATTTCCGGCTACATCGCTCATGACAATACTGCCTGGTTGTGCCAATTGTATTGTTATGTTGTCGTTAACCGGATTGGGATAAAGCTGCAACACGTGATTATTCATTGGTTCATTTATGCCAATTCCTGTTATAGTGGTACAGGTACTGGTATCGGTGCAGGTTCCGTTGGTAACAATTACCGCATACGACCCATTGCTGGTTGCTGTAAACGATTGATTGGTTTCGCCCCCAATAGGAGTAAAGGTGCTGCAATTAATCCATTGATACGTGGCGCCCGCCATGGTAGCCGTAATGGTGTTTGATGAAGTGGTGACCGCTACACTTATGGTATCAATTGTTAAATTAAGGGTTAGTGTACTGTCGCAACCCACACCATTGGTAAGGGTTTGTATATATGTTCCACTGCCTGTATATGTAGTGCTGTTCAATGTATAGCTTTCGCACGCAGTGGCTGTAATTGTACTGTCAGTTGACAGGATAATTGTTAAATTCAACGTAATGGTACTATCGCAGCCCGCAGCATTGGTGAGTAACTGCGTATATATTCCACTGCTTGTATACGTGGTGCTGTTAAGCGTATAGCTGTCGCATGAAGAAGCTGCAATGGTACTGTCGGTCTCAAGGTTAATGGTTAAGTTCAGTGTAATGGTGCTGTCGCAACCCGCGGCATTGGTGAGTAGCTGCGTATATACTCCACTGCTTGTATACGTGGTGCTGTTAAGCGTATAGTCATTGCACGCACTGGTTGTAATTGTACTGTCGGTTGGCGTACACGCTGGTTGATATTGCGCCACAAAAATATCAGTGAGTCCGCCTGAAGTAAGGTTGGCAACGCCCACTGCATCGGGATCAAAATCAGCCGTTGTATTAAAGCGCCCGGCAAGAAAAATTTTGCCCGCTCCCAGTTTAACCGATTGTCCCGATTCATCACCCGAACCACCTGCGCTGATGGCCCATTCAAAATTTCCCGAAGCATCGAGTTCAACCACGTACGCATCGTTGCTTCCTGCAGAAATTAAATTGAACGTTCCTGCGCTGGGATCAAAATCCATGGTGCTGGCAAACGCGCCTGAGTT
>DASPJQ010000106.1:0-3516 GCA_035628535.1 Flavobacteriales bacterium
TGCAGTATGCATTTAAGCAAATGTACTCAAAAAGGATTTATTCCTCAGGTAAAAAATACGCAATGGTCCCATTCTTAATCGCTACATATTCTTTCAATAGGCAAATTTCTGTTTTGAACGAAGCCAGCGTTCAGTCTTGAACAGGCTTACACGTTTGTTTTTTTGAGATCATCGTTGAATGATTCGGTATATTTACCCAATTCATACGTTAAATAAGGGTTGCCGCTCACAGTTAAATAACAGGTGTAAAGTGATTGCAAACAAACAGAAGGCGGCATAGCGCTGGTAGAAATTGGTTGGGGTAACCGATCATATAATTCTTCAACGAAAAAGAATCCTATGGTTACCTTTCAGAAAGTTGTAATGCATATAGGCCCTGGTTGCACACGGCCCAAAAACAAAAAAAGCCCTGTCAAAACGACAAGGCTTCATGTGTTCTTGACTGTTTTACCCTGTTTAATACACCACTGCTTTGGCACTGGCCACACCGTTGGGTGAATTGGCCACCGCGCTTGAATAAAGGATACCGTTTATGTAAATTTCAACTGTTACTTGTTTTGTTGACGGACTTGCATTGTACGCTTCAAGTTCAAATGTAGAACCGTTAACCCAATCAAAACCAATTACGTGTTCATTGCGGTTGATAGCCGTTTGATACGTTTTTAATTTATTGGCTTCAGGGGCCACATATTTAACAATGAAATTGCCCGACTCGGCATAAACTTTATACTCAACGGTAATAATATGCTCCTGTGAATTTTGCACCTGAACCGTGGGTTCTGAAGCGGGTTTTACTTCCTCCTTTTTACAACCCGTTAAAAATGCGATGAACAGTAAAAACAGTCCGATAATTGTTAATGCTCTGATTTTCATTGTATTATTATTTGTTTTTTGTTTTTAAGGCTGCAAAGGTAGCGAATTTTAATGAAAAACAAGTCTTGTCGAACAAAAAAAGGGGTTTGTCGAAGTCAGATTTCAATTAATTCGCTTAATTATCGTTTTAGTCGATGCGCATTTTTCCAGAATCAATTCAGGATGAACTAAATAATTTAGTCTCATGGTTCGCGCCCAGGGATTGAGTTAATGTAGCCACAGCCCCTGGTTTTCTTTCTTATGTGTTTTTGGCGAGGACCACTTGCGAAACCCGGTGTTTAACACCAAGTTTCCTCAGGAAAGCATTTGTTGTTGACAGGCGCCAAATAAATTACCTATTTTTATTTTTGAAACGCATTTTTGCACATTATGCCCATTCACAAATAAAATAACGATTAACTGTCCTGAAAACACTTTTATTTTTCACAGGAATTTTACTCATGCTGGCAGGTGAATTTTTTAAAGCCTGGCTGCTTGCCCCGGCACCCGGTTCACAACAAAGTGTTGCAGTTGAATGGTCATACTTTTTTCACAACTACATTTGGTTTTTTCGCATTGGCGGATTGCTCCTCATGCTTCCGTTCTTTATGTATGTGTACCCGAAAAAACGCTGGTGGTCCAAAATTTTATTTTTTCTTCCGTTTTTGCTTTATGGGTTTGTTTACTATGAAGGTAATTACGACATGTTTGCCGAAGAAATGTTCAGCAACATGGACAATAAGCAAATGAAAGACACAAAATCCAATGCGGTTTTGCACACTAAACTGGTATTGGGTGTTGAAATAAACGGTGAAACGCGCGCCTACCCGGTTGAAATTATTGGTTACCATCACCAGGTTTACGACACTGTTGGCGGCTGGCCTGTTATTATAACCTATTGCACCGTTTGCCGCAGCGGGCGCGTATACAAAAACCCGCTTTACAACGGCAAACCTGAAAAATTCAGGCTGGTGGGTATGGACATGTTTAACGCCATGTTTGAAGACGAAAGCACCGGGAGCTGGTGGCAGCAGGCAACAGGTGAATGCATTATTGGCCCGCGCAAAGGACAACGCCTGACGGAAGTGTTTTCACAGCAAATGTCATTGGCACAATGGCTGAGTGAACACCCGAATACATTGGTGCTGCAGCCCGACAAAAATTTCCAGGCCGATTATGATGACCTCAAAGGTTTTGATGAGGGCACAATTAAGAGCAGCCTTGAAGGCCGTAATTTTGCCTCGTGGCAATTCAAGTCGTGGATAGTAGGCGTGTTGGCCGATGGAAAATCATATGCTGTTGACTGGAACAATTTGCAGAAAAAGAAGTTCATAAAACACGATGATTTTATTGTTGTTGCGTTGGACGATGGTGTGAATTTTAAGGCGTTTTCAACCCTTATTTTTGGCCTTGACCTGGGTCGGAACATTATAACGCCTCCTGTCAAAACCGATCTTTCATGGGATCAAAAAACCAACCAATTTACCGATGAAAAGTCAGGTGCAAGGTTTAATTTAATTGGTACATGCCTTGATTCGCTTTGTCAAAGCAATTTAAGGCAACTGCCCGCCTACCAGGAATTCTACCATTCGTGGACCACGTTTCATCCCGGTACGATTGAAGTGCGGTAATTTCAATTTTACCCTTATTGCGGTATAACCCGCTTACCGCTTTTGAGGTATTTTTGAAGCAAACCCGTTTAGATGAAATACATTTTTCTGTTTTTGCTGTTGCCTGTTTTGGGCCTGGCACAAAAATCACCTTTCAGTGAAAAAAATATCAAAACGCACATTGGTTTTTTAGCCAGTGACAAGCTTGAGGGACGCGGCACAGGTTCAAAAGGTGAACAGGCTGCTGCCGAATACCTGGCAAAGGAATTTAAAAAATTAAAACTCATTCCCAAGGGTGATAACCAAACGTATTTTCATGCCTTTGATTTCACGCACAGCAACAACCCGCATGACACCAGCACTGCCGGTAAAGAAAAACGCTCGGGTAAAAACGTGGCGGCTTACCTTGACAACGGTGCAAAAAATACCATTGTTATTGGCGCACATTTTGATCACCTTGGGTTGGGTCATGACCATAATTCATTGGATGCAAATCCCACGGGTAAAATACACAACGGGGCGGATGACAACGCTTCGGGAACGGCCGGTGTACTGGAACTGGCACGTTATTACTGCACAAATAAAATTACCGAAAAACACAATTTTTTATTCCTGTGCTTTTCGGGCGAAGAGCTGGGCCTGTACGGTTCCAAAAAATACTGTGAAAACCCCACCATTGATTTGTCAACGGTAAACTGCATGATCAACATGGACATGATTGGCCGCCTTAATGACAGTACAAAAAAACTTATTGTATACGGTGTGGGCACCGCCCCTGATTTTGTTCCGCTTATTGATGGGCTTACTACGCCCCTTTCCATTAAAAAAGACAGTGCGGGCGTTGGCCCTTCTGACCAAACCTCGTTTTACCTGAAAAACATTCCCGTATTGCATTTTTTTACCGGTCAGCACAGCGATTATCATAAGCCCAGCGATGATGTGGAAAAAATAAATGTGAAAGGCGAAGTGCAGGTGCTGGAATGCATCAGGCAGGTTATTGATGCTATTGATGCAAAACCAAAACTGGCTTTCCTGCAAACCAAAACGCAACCGG
>DASPJQ010000107.1:0-4670 GCA_035628535.1 Flavobacteriales bacterium
TGAATTCATTGCTTTTTAATTTAAGCATGTTCATTTCGTCAACTTCTTTATGCAATACCAGGAAATCAGACGTGGCCATTTGGTGTTTGTCAACCAGCACACTTTTCAGGTCAATGTAAAACTGGATGCCGGCCAGCAAAACAAAAAAACCGAGCCCGGCCCCCAGCGTTGAAAGCGCCAGCTGGAAATACCCGTGTTTTTTAAAAATAACTTTGCGCAGCATGGTTTAAAGGTTATAACGGTAGTTGAAACGTATGCCGTAATCGTATCCCAGCGAAAACATAATGAAGGCAGCGTTTTGCCGCTCACATTCTTCCAGTATTAACTGTCTGGCTTTTTCAATGTTGGCATCGTCAATGTGCGAAAAAGGTTCATCGGCCAATAAAAAATCAAGCGGCTGCAACAAAGCGCGTACAATGCATACACGTTGCTGCTGGCCGTATGATAAAGTGCCGCATGTCTGGTTCCATTTTTCAATCATGCCCAGGTGGGCCAGCATGGCCTTTATTTCGTCAATGCTTTTATGATTGGTAAGGTTATTTTTCAAAATAAGGTTTTGGCCAACGGTTAAATGTGGTACCAGGCGCAAATCCTGGAAAATAGCGCCAAGGCTTTTTTGCCGCATATGCGACCACCACTTTAAACTTTGTTGGGTAATGTTTTTCCCGTCATAACTAATGGTCCCCGTAAAGTCATGGCGCATGCCGTACATAAATGCCATAAGCGATGTTTTACCTGAACCTGAAGGGGCTAATACAATGGTGTGTTCTTTTGTAAATGACCGGTCATTTTTCCAAAGCGAATCGGGCGGAAACGGTACATCAGCCATGGCATCAGGAACCACGTTTGAAAAATTGAAACCTGGATTTACCGCCATAAATTTATGAACGGATTATTTTTACCCGGCCCTGCGTTCCATCGGCACAATAAACATATAAAATGTATACGCCTGGATTAACTCCCTGCAACGGTATGCGGAATGTCAAACCGCCCGGCTGCAACGTGGTCATCTTTTTACCGGCCATGTCATACATGATTGCTTTGACAACGGGTCTTTGCGCGCTAACAGTGACAAATTCATTGGCCGGATTGGGGAACGCCTGTAATGTTGTTTCTGCCATCGCATATTCGGGAACTGAAACGGTTGTATCGGCATACACCCAAATATTGTCAACCAGTAATAAAAACTTATTGGTGCTTTTTGCCCTGAATGCAACGTAAATGGTTTGGTTTGCAAAACTGTCAAGCGAAACGGTGCGCACGGTCCAATCAGGATACTCGGCATCTACACTAAAAACAGTGTCAACATAAAAACTGTCAATGGCCGGGTAATATGAAACCATGACATCATAGCCGTCAGGATACGAGGGGTCCTGCGATTTCACGTCCCATTGAATGAAATTACCATGTCCTTCAAGGGTAATGGCCGGTGAAATCATCCAGTCATCAGCGGTACCGGCCGGGCTGTAATAGCTGGTAGCAACGGCAACGCTGTCGCCAATTCCTGTGCTGTCAATGTCCTCATAAGCCACCCATGCATTGTTTACAAATGAAACAATGGCCTGGGGTGTAAGTCCATCGTTGTTTATGCGTATCCACGTTGGTGGAAAACCGGCATTGAAGTTTTCGTTAAGCAAACTAACGATTTGCGCATTAACGCAATTAAGTGAGGCAATAAAAGTACCAACCAGTAGAATCCGTTTCATGGTAAAAAAATTAAGTTATAAGCCGCCAAAACACATGACCACGTTATGGTCCAGTTTTTTATGTGCGGCATAAGCCACGCCAATGGCTTTGAATTGTTTGTCAAGTATGTTTTTGCGGTGGCCTGTGCCGGGTACATCTTCATCAATAAGCAGGCTCATGACCACGTCAATGGCCGAATTGTTGCCATAGTCGCAATTTTCACCATGTGTTGTGTATTGCGATGCGTATTTTTTAAAACGTGTATTGTAATGCTGGTGTCCTTCCAGGCCTTTTTTACCGTTGCTTTCGGCATGGGCTTTGGCGCAGTAATAAAGGTCTTCGCTATAGGTCAAAGCTTCCAGCTTGTGGCATTTATTCAGGTCCTTCACCAACGAAGCGGTGTTGGCTGTTTTTAAATTGTTTTCGTCCAGGTATTGTTTGACATAGGTTTGTGCAAACAGCTTTGGATTCAACCGGCACAAATTGGTCAGGTAGATGATTTCCCTTTCAAGGCCCGGAATATTGTCTTCATCCGTATACGTTTCAGCCTTTTTGATTGTTTTTGCATCCCATTTGCTGTAAGGATATTTTTCTTTTTCCTGTGCAAAGCCATAACTGCCAAGGGCAAGCATAAACATGAGTGTGCATGTGCGTCCTGACGAGGCGATGCCTGTCAGCATATGGGTGTGTTTCATATTTAGGATAAATGTAACCATGCACCATAGGTTACTTTATTAACTTAAAAATGCGGTTCCATCGAACACCACCTTCAGGATCGGAACTGAACCATACCAGCACGCCCTTACCAACTACGTGGTCTTCGGGTACAAATCCCCAATAGCGCGAGTCAAGTGAATTCTGTCTGTTATCACCCATGAGCCAGTAATAATTCTGTTTAAACGTATAGGTGCCAGCTTTTTTTCCGTTGATGTAAATGTCATTGTTCTTTACTCTTAAATCATTGTGTTCATATACATCAATGATTCGCCTGTAAATAGCCAGGTTTTTCAGGTCAAGCTTGACCGTTTGGCCTTCTTTTGGAATAGTCAGCGGGCCGAAATTGTCGTTTGACCAGTCATAATCGGGGCTGTTGGGAAATACGGGATAGTATTGGTAAAAGTGATTAAAATTAACGGGGTCATTTATGTAATCTGCCAGGTTCATCAATGTATCGTGCGATCCAAGTCCGTTTATGATTGGTTCAAACAGCACAAAACTTTTTTTGGCATCTTCAACTTTATCGTTCGGCACAGTTACCATAGCATCCTTAATTCCGTATGCGAAAAGATGCAGGTCAGAGCCCGCCATGTCAAGGTTATCTTTCAATAAGCCTTTATACCGCATTTCCTGGTCCTGGTCCATAATGGGTTCCTGCATTTTTACACGGTAATTGA
Source organism: Flavobacteriales bacterium (assembly GCA_035628535.1). Classification (GTDB taxonomy): domain Bacteria; phylum Bacteroidota; class Bacteroidia; order Flavobacteriales_D; family UBA2798; genus DASPJQ01. The sequence goes on from DASPJQ010000107.1 coordinate 3,081, forward strand.
ACTCCATTTTAGGCGTATTGCCCGATTGTTTGCCGTTTATAAATAATTCACGGTTTCTGATTTCAACCACATCGCCAGGCAAGGCCACGCAACGTTTAATGTAATGGTCCTCTTTGTCAACAGGCCTGTGGGTCAAATTACCTTCTTCAATGAGTTTATTGCGATAGGTACGCTGGTAAATTTCTTTTTTCTCGTAAAATTCCCTGAGAAGTTTTTTATGGCTTTCTTTCCTGAAACGATCAACGTTTGCCATCACAAACATCCTGAAAGCATTGTCGGTCACAATCTGGTAATAGGTTTCATTTTGTTTGTCAAGCTGAACGCTGTCGCCAGCCGGAAAATTAAATACAACAACATCATTTCGCTGCACACTTCCCAGGCCAGGCAAACGGTAATACGGCAGTTCAAAAATGTTCAGGTAACTTTTTGTTTCAATCAGTGGGAGCGTATGGTGAACGAATGGGAAAGCAACCGGGGTTTGCGGTATTTTTGGCCCGTAACTTATTTTGCTTACAAAAAGGAAATCGCCAACCAGCAGGTTTTTTTCCATGGATGGGGTAGGTATCTTGAACGCCTCAAGAAAAAAGGCGCGAATAATGCTTGCCGCCACAATGGCAAATAAAAGCGCATCGCCCCATTCTTTCACAATGGTTTTATGGCCGGGCTTGTCTTTTGCACCCACCATTTTGTATAAGGCAATTAATACATTGAAAATACCAACCGATACAAGGGCCAGTACAATCATGTCGCTCACTTTGCGTACTTCCCGGTCTTTTTCTTTTTTCCAGTCGGTTGGACCTACATACTGAATTTCGGGTTTTAACGCAATTTTAGGAATGGCAAAATGCGGCAGGAATATGGCCAGTAAAGTATCACCTGTTTCAAAACGTCCAAAGGCGCGCGCCAGCTCCAGGTTCATGGCCATAAGCATTAATAAATTAACACCTGGAGCCAACAGGAATAAGATCCACCACCAGGGCTTTTTCATGACCTTTAACATCACCAACAGGTTGTAAATGGGAATGTACCCTTTCCAGGGCTCTTCACCGGCCTTTACAAAAACCTTCGGTAAAAAAATACTGTATTCAACAAATAACAGTAAGAGTATGATCCATTCTATGCCCATGTATGGTTAATTTTGGTTAGTGAAATTTCAAATAGTGAAATATCTTGGATTGTAGTTCAGATCAAGATAATTTACCCTATATGCATTTTCACATTTTATTAGTTAAAGTTTTTTATTAGTCAACCCCCTCTGCCCTTCATTCATATTTCATTATTAAAATTTCACTAGTGGAAATTTAATTAATATTCGATTCCAAGCACATCCCTCATTGTAAATATTCCTTTTTTTCCGACCAGCCATTCGGCTGCAACAACTGCGCCTGTGGCAAACCCCTGCCGGTTATGGGCGGTATGTGTAATGGTTATTTCGTCAATATCACTGGTATAGTTAACAACGTGAGTCCCCGGCACGTTATCAACCCTGGCGTGGGTTATTTCCAGTTCATTGGCTTCGGCTTTTTTGCCGTGAACCCAGTATTGCTTGTGCGAATAATTTTTAATGATGGTTTCGGCCGTGGTAATGGC
>DASPJQ010000108.1:0-1399 GCA_035628535.1 Flavobacteriales bacterium
GGAAATAAACCGGCTGAACACCAATACGCGAAAGATACTTGGTCTTGAACTCAAAAAAGTCAAATACATACGCACACTTGGATTTATTCAGGGAACCACCATCAATTTATTGCGTAACTGCGTCATTGTGTTTTTAATTTACCTGGTATTTAGAAATGAAATTGCTTTTGGCGATTACATGCTGTTTTTCATGTATTCGTTTTTTATTTTTAATCCCTTGCAGGAGTTCGGGAATATTATTCAATTATACCGCGAAACCGAGGTGAGTTTAACTAATTTCAAGCAACTCATGGAACAGCCGGCTGAGGAAATCCCCGCCAACCCGGTTAAAATAGGCCCCATTAAGGAAATGGAATTTTCCAGTGTCTCTTTCAAGCATCTTACATCAACCCGCCACGCTTTGAAAAATGTTTCGTTCAAAATAAAAACCGGTGAAACCATTGCATTTGTTGGTCCATCGGGAAGCGGTAAAACCACCCTGGTGAAATTGCTTGTTGGTCTTTACAAACCGGCTGAAGGGAATATACTGTATAACGGCCATGCCTATACGCAAATTGACATCAACGAACTGAGGGCCCAGTTGGGTTTTGTGACACAGGACTCACAACTGTTTTCGGGTACCATTAAGGAAAATTTATTGTTTGTGAAACCTGATGCTACCGATGACGAATGCATGACGGCCCTCAACCGGGCGGCATGCCACAGCCTGTTAAACCGGGCCGATAAAGGACTGGATACCCTTATTGGCGAAGGTGGAATTAAAGTGTCGGGGGGCGAGAAACAACGCATTTCAATTGCCCGTGCCTTGTTGCGTCACCCAAATCTTTTGGTATTTGATGAGGCCACATCGGCCCTTGATTCATTGACTGAAGAAGAAATATCGGAAACAATACGTACCTTGTCAAACAGCCAGGAACACATAACCGTGCTGATTGCGCACCGCCTGTCAACCATTATGCACGCCAATACCATTTATGTGTTTGAAAAAGGCGGTATCATTGAATATGGTACACATGAACAACTGGTGAACAACAAAGGCCTGTATTACGCCATGTGGCGGCAACAGGTGGGAGAAACCATTGAGATATTAAAGAACCACTGAAATCAAAAACAATTTCAGATAGTAAGATTTTGGATAATGAGATATGAATGCAATACAATTCGTAACCGGATATTTTAAATAATGAGATTTTGGGTAATGATATATACGGATGAGAAATTTGGGCGCGTACCATTGTCGAAAGCCCTGTGGGTTATACCTTCTCTTGTTTTATTGTTAAGCGGGTGCGGCACAGCAGAAAAGCCGGTAATTGAAAAAATAGAGCTCCGCCTTGAAAAAAAAGGTGAAATCATCAACGGCAATTTATTCGAATTGGATTACACGGGAAGTATTGACAGC
>DASPJQ010000109.1:0-6742 GCA_035628535.1 Flavobacteriales bacterium
CAGGCATGTTCAGCACCGACCAGCTTGGCGGCTGGTTATTTGGCTCCATTATAATTTTGCTCGTACTGTCATTTTTTATTTACGCCATTTCGGTTGTATTGAAACAAAAAAGGCTGGCCGATGTGAAAAATGATTTCATCAATAACATGACACATGAACTCAAAACGCCTATTGCAACCATTTCACTGGCCACCGAGGTTTTGTCAAAGAAAGGTATTGAAAGCGACCCTCAGCGCATAAACCAGTATGCAGGCATCATCAAACATGAAAACACGCGCCTTGAAAACATGGTTGAACGCGTATTGAAACTGGCCACGCTTGAAAAAGAAAAAATTGAATTGAAACCTACGGAAGTCGACATTCATGAACTTCTTGCCGATTGCATAAAATCATTTGAAACCCAAATCGTGGCTGAAGGCGGAACAATCAATACCCGGTTCAACGCCTCAAAAACAATACTTATAGGAGACCGCGTGCATTTGTTCAATATTTTTTCAAACCTGATCGATAATGCCAAAAAATATTCCGACAAATACCCTGTTATAAATGTCAGTACCATTAATAATGACAACGGAATAATAATCAGCGTAAGCGATAATGGAATTGGAATAGCCCCTGAGAATTTAAAAATGATTTTCGAAAAATTTTACAGGGTACCAACGGGCAATGTGCATAATGTAAAAGGGTTCGGCCTGGGATTGTTTTACGTAAAATATATTGTTGATGAACATTCAGGAAAAATAAATGTAACCAGTAAAGTTGGGCGGGGAACCACATTTGAAGTTTATTTGCCATTTAAAAAATAAAAGTTTCCCGCAGATTGTGCAGATGACGCAGGATACACGCTGTGTTCTCTGTGAGCAGAAAAAACCTATAATTATGGAAAACGAAAAAGCATTGATCCTTTTGGTTGAAGATGATGTCAACCTTGGATTTGTAGTTCAGGATACCCTTAAAATGAGCGGGTATAAAGTGCACCTTGCAACCGATGGTAAGGCAGGGTTAAAACAGTTCAACGAAAACAACTATGATTTGCTGTTGCTGGATGTAATGCTTCCGCATAAGGACGGGTTCACATTGGCGGATGACGTGCGTAAGGTAAACACCAAAGTACCCATTGTGTTTTTAACGGCTAAATCAATGACCGAAGACAAAATAAAAGGGTTCAAGGCGGGGGCCGATGATTATATTACCAAACCGTTCAGCAGCGAGGAGTTGTTGCTTCGGGTTGAGGCCATTCTGAAACGGTCGGGTAAAACCGTGGTTGGCCATGACAAGGACAAATTCACATTGGGAAAATACGAATTTGATTACCAAAACTACACGCTTAGCATTAACGGGGCCCAAAAAAAACTGACCAAAAAAGAAGCAGAAGTGCTTAAACTGCTTTGTGTGAACAAAAACCAGGTGCTGCAACGCGAATTGGTATTGAACATGGTTTGGGGTAACGATGACTATTTTTTAGGCCGAAGCCTTGATGTATTTATCACCAAACTAAGAAAATACCTTGCCGAAGATCCGGCCGTGACCATCACCAATGTACACGGTGTAGGATTCAAACTTACGTGTTAAGAGCTGATGTGTTGATCAGATGATAAGCTACTTAATAACGGCAAGGCTTAACTGTCTTTCCGTTTTCCATGTTTCTTCACCAGCTTAGTAATTAACATTCACATTGGTTACAGGTTGAATTTTTAACCAATTTACGACCAACAACCTTTTCAATTTTTTACGTCAGTTACATGCACGGGTAGTCTATTTTGAAATACCTTTGCACTGGAACCTGGTCCGGCCCATTTCAACGGTTGGTCTTTTTCAGACTCGCTTTTGCGCGGGAAACCCCGGGGCAAGTTCCACGCTCTTTACATCTTGTAACCCCTTAATTTCATTTATATGAAAAACAATTATCTTGCCTTGTTCACCGGCATTTGCTTGTTTAGCTACAGCAATGTTTATGCGCAGGGATGTGTAGCCGTTCGTCAAATGGGCGGAAACACGTTTTGTTCGTCCCAGGCTTATAACCTGTCAAAAGGCGAACTCACGGTTGGTTCGACCTACCGTTACTTTCATTCATGGCGTCATTTTGTAGGCACTGAGGAGCAGCCTGAACGGCAAACCACCGGAGGCGGACACGATGCAAACGGCAAAGAACTTGGAAATGCCGTAAACATTTACTCGCATGCCGTTGACCTTAACGTTTCTTACGGTATAACCGACCGTATTCAATTTAATGTGTCTATACCCTGGGTACATAACGAGCGCTCACAGGTTTTTCGCTCAAAAACCGATACTTTCCGGTACAGCGTTTACGCCAGCGGCCTTGCCGATATTCGTTTCAGTGCGGGGTTTTGGATAAAAAACCCGGCCAAAGACCCGGAAGGCAACGGAAACCTTATGCTTGGGTTGGGTATAAAAACCAATTCAGGTAGCTATACTGAAAAGGATGAGGCCCCGCAAAGCGATGGTACCTGGAAAATGGTAATGATGGACCAGGCCATACAACCGGGCGATGGTGGAATTGGTGTTTCGGTTGAAGCGCAGGGATTTTTAAAACTATACAAAGGCGTTTACGGTTTTATTAACGGGTATTACCTGTTTAACCCGAAAGAATCAAATGGCTCATACAAATCAGACCCCACTGTTGTGAAGGATGCCGATGGAAATGTATTGGGTACATTAACCGGTTACAATATTTACGCTTGTCCCGATCAATACCTGGCTCGTGCCGGCTTCATGGGCAGTGTTGGTGCAAAACACAATCTTGGCTTTTCACTGGCAGGGCGCTTTGAAGGAATTCCGGCTTATGATGTTTTTGGCGGACAGGTTGCCTATCGCAGGCCCGGTTATGTAGTGGCAGTGGAACCCGGTATTTCATTCCGTACCGGTAAGCATTCGTTTTCGTTATTGGTTCCATACAATTTTATAAAGAACAGGATCCAAAGTGCGGCCGATATTGCACGCCAGGAACTTCAAAATTCGGTCATCACCAACGAATCGGAAAAAACACATGTACAGGGTGACGCAGCTTTTGCCGACTATTCAATTAATTTTAATTACAGCTGGCGCCTGGGAAAAGTGTTCAAGAAAAAAGTGGATGCACCAACAATGGATGTAGTCCATTAATGAGCTAATTGGTTAATGAACTGGTGTGTTGATAAGCTAATTCATGAATACTTTTCATAGAATTCAATTGGCTCATACGCTCATTAACCAGTCGGCTTACTAATTTTTGTTTATATATAAAAAAAGCGGCAGGATTACTTTTTTAAAAAAGAGTGCCTGGCCGCTTTTTTAATGAGCCAATGAACGTCATTGATCACCTTCCGCCAAAATTTATGTGAAAAATCAATTATGACGGAGTTAATTCGCTAATGCTAATTACCACTGGTACTTATCAATCAAATAAATCAAACTTGAAATGGTAGCCGCGCCCAATTCCAACTCGCGTTGATTAATGTTTTCAAACACATCGTTGGCCGAATGGTGATAATCAAAATACCGTTGGTTGTCGGGCACAAATCCAATGAGTGCCCCATCGGTTTCACCGCTTAACTGGCCAATGTCGGCACCGCTGCCACCCAATTCAAAATAATGAATGTTGTAAGGTTTAAACAGTTCTTTCCACGCAAGCGCTTTGTCCCTGAATGCAGCTTTTTCAAAGGAGAACCCGCGCGGCACCAAACCGCCCGCATCCGATTCAATACCTGCTGCATGTATTTCTTTTTTGGCTTTGGCAATGCTGGCATAGTTTTTTCCACCGCGCAAGCCGTTTTCTTCATTCATGAACATGACCACACGCAACGTATAGTTGGGTTGGTAACCGAGTGTTTTCAATAAACGCACCGACTCAATTGAATGGATGCATCCAGCTCCATCATCGTGCGCGCCTTCACCAATGTCCCAACTGTCCAAATGACCGCCCACTGCAATTATTTTTTCAGGGTGTTTACGCCCGCGTATCTCCCCTATTACATTGTAAGAAATTGTATCAGGCATCCATTTGCATTCCAGTTCAAGATCAACTGTGGTTTTATATCCCCGCGCAATTTTTTCCGAGATATTGTCGGCAGCCTGGGTTGAAATGGCAACGGCCGGAATTTTAGGGACCTTTCCATCATATTTTACCGAACCGGTGTGCGGGTGGTCATCATGCGCCAGGGTAACACTGCGAATAATAACCGCTTTTGCACCAAGAGCACTGGCCTCATCGGCACCGCTCACCCGCTGGGTTACACAACCACCGTACGATTTGAATGTTTGAATGTTGGTAGGGTCCATCACCATGTTAAAAAATACGATTTTATCTTTTACTTTTTCAGGGCCTAATGCTTTCAATTCATCAAAACTTTTTACCATAACAACCTCGGCCTGCATTTTGCCATTGGTCCCAACCGAACCGCCCAGGGCAGTAATTTTTGGCGATGAGTTAATGAACGGGTCCATCACTTCTTTATTCGGATTCATTTGGCGCACATACAGCTTTTCTTTTTTTCCGCGCTTCCAGTTGGGCACCTCTATTTGTTGCAAATAAACTGTATCAAAACCGTATTGCTGCATGAGTTGCCTGGTCCACTCAACCGCTTTTTGGGCCTGTTGACTGCCCGAAACACGGCAACCTATTTTTTTACACAGATAACGCAGGTCGGTATAGGCCTTACCGTTACCAAGCGATTCGTTATAGATTTTTTTCATGAACACACTGTCTTCTATTGTTTGCGAAAACAGTCCGCTGGCACATAACATGATTATAAATAAAACCGAAATCCCTTTAAAAACTCCCATAGAATGCTGTATATTTGAATTCAAATTACTCAAATTTCATGCTGAAAATTCACGGTCCCGTTTTTCTTTTGTTCACAGCACTTGCTATGGCTTCGTGCAAGCCTGAAAAAGAGGCTAAAACAAAACAGCAACTGGCACTGGAGGAGTTAGACACCCTCTATCTTAATCCAGTTGAATCAGGGCTTGAAATTGACCGGTACAGGGTTATTGTAAACAAAAACGAGTTTCTCCGGTTGGGTAAGCTGGGCCTTAAACTCCATGTTTCCGATTTGAGCACCAGCATAAAATCATCGTTCAAAATTGACAGCGGGTTTGTCATTTATAACAGAAAAACATTTAATGCATCGTGTTATTTCCTTACATCGCAAATTTCGGGCATAACCATTGACCAGAATGTGCTTAAACTGGGAACACCGGGATATATTCTCAACACAGACTCAAAGTACATACGTTTTGAATTCAGGGGAAACTTCTTTCCGCACGAACAGGAACCCACAACAGCTATTTTTCTTACAGCGGGCGATTCTACCGGTCTTATTACCACACACGATTCAAGAATAAACCTGGCTTACGGCAAAAAGAAAGACGCAAAAAAAATTGAATCATGGTTTTACCTCGATGGCGTTAAATGGAAATTTTTCGAAAAAGAAAACGAGCATGAGATCGTCAAAGATTCCATTAGTGGGAAAATAAAGCTTGTTTTCAATTAGCAATTACCAATTTGGGGCGGAACAGTTGCACCTTAAATTGATAATTGAACATGGATAATTGATAATTTTACAAAATGGCTGCAAAAATAATTGGTTTAACAGGCAATATCGGGTCAGGGAAATCGACTGCAGCCGCTTTTTTTGAATTTTTTGGTTGGCCCGTATTTAATTCCGATTTTGGCGCCAAACTGGTTTTACAACACAGCAAAGAAATGATCAATGCAGTTGCTTCATCTTTCGGTAACGATGTTTTATTGCCCAATGGTAAAATTGATACACGTAAACTGGGGTCTATTGTTTTTGCCGATGAAAAAAAAATACAGGTTTTAAATGGTATTGTCCACCCGGGAGTAAAAAAACTTTTTTATAACTGGCTGGGTACCCAAAAAGCCCCGTTTATCATACGAGAATCGGCCTTATTATTTGAAGTGGGAATTGACAAGGAATCGTTTAAAAACATAACAGTAAGCTGTGATCTTGAGGAACGCATTAAACGCGTCATGCAGCGCGACAAGTTATCGGAACAACAGGTGCGCAACCGCGAAAGCCGCCAAATGCCCGAGGCCGAAAAAATAAAACGGTCAGATTTTGTGGTTGACAATTTCAACAAACCACTTATTCCCCAACTGTTGAAAATACATGATCAATTAGTAAAACTATGAAGAGCTTTGACGCTTTTTACCAGGCGCAGCAATAACGGCAACAATGGCCAGCAACGTCAAAACAAGCGCTCCGAAAAGAACAATTTTACCATGATTGAATTGCCCGCTCATTTGCAGTAACACAATGGTTGCAAAAGCCAGGGCGGCACCAATTACGGCCAGCTTTAGCCCTTTTTTAATGCCTGAGGCCGCTATAATATTAATCAGCGTAAGCGTGAGGAACACTACAAAAAGCATATTTACCAAGAACCAATAATTAACCGCCAGCGATTGGGACGTTACGCATAATGCGCCAACAATGCCCAATGGAATAACCGTCAGGTGAACAACCAGGTTAAGCATTTTATGCAGGCTGTTTTTTGACATGGCTGCACGCGACTGGTAAAACAAAAACAGGGATGTTGCCACAATCAATGACTGGAACGCCAATGGCGCACTGGTAAATTCAAGGTAACCCATAGCCATCCCAAGCAGCATGCCAAGGCTCACAATCGCTGAGAGTAACACCAATAAGCGGATTAGTTTATAGAACATTGTTGCCAAAGTAACAAAAAAAATAAAAGAATGGTTTACCTTTGTACTACTTTA
>DASPJQ010000110.1:0-2566 GCA_035628535.1 Flavobacteriales bacterium
TGGAAGCCTTTGACCGTAAGGCGGTTGCCAATATTATTCACAGGGGTGGAACAATATTGAAAACGGCAAGAAGCGAACGTTTTTTGGACGAAGCATACAGGGCCCAGGCGGCAAAGCGCCTCCGCAACAAAGACATTGATCATTTAATAATAATAGGTGGCGATGGCACTGTACGGGGAGCCGAAGTGTTTATAGCTGAACACGGATTTAAAATTGTTGGTTGCCCGGGAACCATTGATAATGATTTATTTGGGACCGACTATACCATTGGTTTTGACACGGCAGTGAACACGGTCATTGAATCCATTGACCGGTTGCGTGACACGGCCGAAAGTCACGATCGTGTTTTTGTGGTTGAAGTCATGGGACGCGATTCGGGCCAAATTGCGCTGCACAGTGCATTGGCTGCAGGGGCAGAAGCTGTATTAATTCCCGAAACAAAATATGACACCGAAAAATTGATTGATACGTTAAGCAACAGCCGCCTGGGCAAGGCCTCCAAAATTGTGATTGTGGGTGAAGGCGATGAAAGCGGTGGGGCCTATAAAATAGCCGACAGCATTAAGGACTATTTTCCGGCATTTGATGTAAGGGTAACGGTTTTAGGACATACGCAGCGGGGCGGTAACCCTTCATTTATTGACCGTAAAAACGCATCCATTCTGGGCTTTGAAGCGGTACAGGAAATTTATAAGGGAAATTCAGGTATTATGCTTGGCTTTTTGAACGGTAAAATTTCACGTACACCTTTTGAAAAGGTAAAAAAGCACAACAGCGAGGGAATTGATTACATGCTCAAAATTGCGCAGATTTTGGCCAGATAGCTGACTTTTTTTTCCGCAGCATGCACGGGCTTTGCAGAGGTATTGTTTTCTGCGTTTTTCAGCGTGAACCACGACCGCTTTTTTTCTTTTTTACAGTAACTTTTTTCTTTTTCAATGCTGTTTTTTTCTTCGGGACCGCCTTTTTTGTTTTGGTTGATGCTTTCCTTTTAACAGGGTCTTTTTTTGAACTGTTTTGCCTGAATGAATCCAATACTTTTTTAGACAGGTTTTCTTTTACCAGCGAATACGATTGGCTAACATAATGTTCCCATTCTTTTGCATTAAGCGCATGCGGCTCTTCAACCAAAACCCATTTATACCGGGCAACGTACGGGGCAGGTACAATGTGTGGCCGCGCGGCCATATCATGAAACTCCTCATCTTTCACCTTGAATGAAACTTTTAAAGGACCTTCAATGCCAGTTACGCAAAACATTTTTTCGCCAATGCAAAAACACAGGTCATGTCCCCATTTTATGTCTTCGGTTACATGGGGTAAACCCAGGCACATTTTGCGCAAATCTTCAATGTTCATGCGGCAAATATAACCAAAAAAAACGCTTGGGTGCGTAAACGGGCTGCCTTAACACCTGCATTGTGCACAATTCGTTTTTTTATGTAACAAAAGCAAAAAGTTGTGTAAACAAATTTTAGGCGTTGGCAGCTATTTTTAAAAGAAAAATATGATTTCAGATGATCCAATAAACAGCGATATTACATCAGGCGGGCATTTGTCACTTTGGGTTTCGACAGTTTCGCCCATCGCTTATTTTCCGCTGAAAGAAAATGCCAATGCCGATGTTTTGGTTATTGGGGCAGGCATAGCGGGTCTTACTACGGCTTTCAACCTGCGCAAAGCAGGTTACGATGTTATTCTGATTGACGATGGTTATGCCGGCAGCGGTGAAACCGGGCGCACCACCGGACACTTAACCTATGCGCTTGATGACCGGTATGCTGAAATAGAACGCCTGCACGGCATTGACAAGGCAAGGCTTGCCGCTGAAAGCCATATTAAAGCCATTGACTGGATTGAAAAAACGGTGAAAGAACACAACATCAATTGCCATTTCAAACGGGTTGACGGGTATTTATTTTTACATCCCAGCGATGATGAAAATGCCCTGAAAAAGGAATACGAAGCTACCAAACGCCTTGGCCTGCCCACCGAAATGTTGAACAATATTCCTGCAGTTGCAGGCGAAGAAGGAAAACAAGCCATAAAGTTTCCCAACCAGGCACAGTTCCACGTTATGATGTACATGAAAGAACTGGCCGATGTGTACATAAATGCAGGAGGCAAATTATTTACCCGTACAAAAGCAATAGCCATACGAAAAGGAGAAGTGGAAATGGAAAGCGGTTGTAAAATCACATGCAAACATGTGGTGGTGGCGACCAATTCTCCGTTTAACGACAGGTTTACCATTCATACCAAACAGTGGCCTTACCGCACCTATGCCATTGCAGCACGTGTACCCAAGGGAAAATTGCCGTACTCCCTGTGGTGGGACACAGGCGATAAAAATTCGCGATGGATTACACAACCCTACCATTATGCACGCCTTGAAGAATTCAACGATGAATATGATTTGCTTATTACAGGCGGTGAGGACCATAAAGTGGGACAATCGGACGGGGAAGACCTGCGTGAAGAAGAACGGTACGATTTAATTGCGACATGGACCAAAAGCAAGTTTCCCGATATAGAAAAAATTGAATACAAATGGTCGGGGCAAATT
>DASPJQ010000111.1:0-3184 GCA_035628535.1 Flavobacteriales bacterium
TTGATTTTTGGTATATGGCCTGCGGTTGGTGCATCAAATCATTCCCATACGTGGAAAAACTGCGCGAAAAGTATGGCGATAAACTTACCATTTACGGTATAAATTCGTATGATAACAATGAAAAGTCCATTGCCAAAATCCCGAAGTTCCTTGAATTCAACTCCATGAAATACCCCACGGTATTGGTTGATAAGGCTTTTGTGGAATCGTGTAAAGTAAGGGTCTGGCCTACATTTTATTTGGTTGGCCCCGATGGCAAGGTTAAGTTTGCACAGGCAGGCGCCATTGTTGATGAGAAAGCAATGGACATTTGGGAAAAGGAAATTGAGAAACTGATTGCTAAATAAATTATTGGCATCTTAGTTAAGGTTCGCGTGATTATGGCCAATTAACAATTAAAATATATAATTAACGGCAGTAAAATAGCCTGGTGCCTATATTTGCAAAAAAGAACCCACGGTGAAATACAGCTTGTTGTTCCTGGTTGTTTTGTTAAATATCCACGTGTTTGGACAGCCATATGAGTATGTGTACAAAAACAGTTCCGACAGTTCGTATAACTGTTACCTGAAAATATTACCGGAAACCAAAACTGTAAGCGGCCTTGTCATACGCGACTTCAGTTCCTTGCCTGATATGAAAAGGCCATCGCCTTACAGGCTTTATACATTGTGTTCTCAAAAAGGGATCATGACAATTTACACGGTTTCCTCCAATTCATTTCCAGAATTTTTTTGCAGTGACAGTGCCATGTATCGGCTTGATGAAATGGTTGCTGAGGTTGTGAAAAAACATAATATTCCCAATGAAAACATATTTATAGGCGGCATTTCGGCAAGCGGTACCAGGGCATTCCGGTACGCGCAGTTTTGCGAACAGGGAAAGTCCAGGTACGGTATTAAAATCAACGGTGTATTTGCGGCCGATCCGCCACTGGACCTTGCCCGGTTTTACCAATCGGTAGTTGAACACGGCCAGTATTTCAAGGCAGGAATGCTTGAGGAGGCGAACCTGATGAAGGTTGTTTTTCCGAAACTGTTTAAAGGACCACCTGCGCAAAATAAAAAAGCATTCCAGGATGCTTCTGTATTTACCCATGACGACTCACAGGGAGGAAATGCAGGACTTTTAAAAAATGTGGATATTATTATTTACCACGAACCCGATATAGATTGGTGGCTTGAGGAAAGAGGCGCTTCCTATTATGATATAAACTCATTTGATGTTGCTGCCTTTGCTGTGAAACTGAAAAACCTTGGTAATACCGATGTCACCATTGTTACAACCAGCGGCAGGGGCTTTGACAGCAAAGGAAAGAGAAATTGCCATTCATGGACGATTGTGAACGAGGATGAACTGTTTGCATGGCTTATAGCAAGGCTGCGGTAAGCCGCCATGAAACCCAAAAAAAAGGCCGGAAATTATTTCTCCAGCCCATTAATAATTGATCATTGATAATTTTTAATTTCTCGCGCCTTCTTTCACCAGCCGTCCGCCTTTAATGACTTCACCGTTTGAAATAACCGAATAAACAAATACGCCTGAGTCAAACCGGGTGAGATCAATCATGACCTCGTTTCCTTCAAAAGCCTTTCCAGCCACCAGTTTTCCTGCACCATCGTATACCATTACCTGGGTATTTTCAAGGTATTCCTCGCTTAGCAAACGGAATTTTACGAGGCCCGTAGTGGGATTGGGGTAAGCAATGACATCAACAGTTTCTACAAGATTGTTTTCAGTTGGATTGTTTCGCACTTCCTGCTCAACAACGGTTTCAGCTGGTTCTTCAACTATAACATTGTGCGTTTCGGTTGGATCAACCAGTTCAAGTTCTTCAATTGTAATGATAACAGGAGGTGTAAAAACAACCTGCTGTTCGGTGTATTCAACATGTAAACTGTCAAGGTGCCAGCTTATTATTTCTTCCTCCTCAACTACCTGCTCATCCTGTGTTGGTATCAACACCTGGTAAATGGAATCCGATTCGTTGTTGGCAATCCATAGGTATTTTCCATCGCTGGCAAGCCCGTTGGGGTACTGGCCGCCCGGTGCCGCATAGGTCTCCATCACTTCAAATGTTTCAGGATTTATTTTGTGCACTTCAATTTTTTGATTGTCGCTGCTCCATAAATATTTCCCGTCAAAGGCAAGACCGGTAGGATAACCGCCATGGGCCTTGAACCCTTTTATTTTTTTTCCTTCGGGCGAAAGTAAAAAAGTAGAATCGTCTTCAGTTGACTCAATGAAATAACCTTTGGGGTCGTTGTTCCAGAAGTTTTTACCGTCCCAGGTAAGCCCGCAGGGATAACTGGCGTCTTTGGCGGCTGGCGTAGGAACCGTGCTTAACACATCACCCGAATTGGGATCAATTTTTTGCATTTGTTTGTTATCGGTATCAATCACCCATAAATGCTTGCCGTCAAAAGCAATACCGTATGAACGCGTAATGTTTGTAGGAAGGGAGCGGATAATTTTTCCTGTTTCAGGTGAGATCTGGTGGATTTTCCCTTCGTCATAGCCAGTAACCCATAAATATTTTCCATCGTATTCAAGGTCGTCAATATAAGTTGACTTCATGGGACTTTTGAATGATCGCACAATTTGTAATTCGTTTGCCGATGTGCTGCGTTCCTTTTTATGTTTTGATTGACGTTTGTCACCATAATACCGTTTATTTGACATTATGGCCATTTTATACTGTGATGGAATTTCCGTTTGTTCCATAATTTGGTCAACCGTCAAATCCTCTTCGGTATACTCAATGTTTTGTGAAATTACGGCTGTTTGGCAGGTTAACCCCGTTGCGAGTAGAATTAACTTTTTCATAGGCGGCTTGTTTGGTTTATGTTAAACGTTGCTTTTAAATATTGTTACACCGCAATGGGGTAAAAGTTCAAGCCAGTTATTAACTGTTTTAAAAAGGTTAGTGGTCGTGGGCCTTTAAGTAAACCAGGTGTTTAGTTGGGTATTGTTTTTCAGGATGTTACTGGTTCAACTGCAACATACGCAAACGTGCGTAAAGATCGCTGAGTAATCCATGAGCCAGGATGCCCCAGATTTATGGGGCGCATAAAAGCTGTCACGGGTGTAGATGTCCTAATCCCAATATGCGCCTTTTGATGAGCTTTGATGTATAATTGCTGCGTGCTTACGTAAGGTTTCCGCTTTCGGTCATAAATGCTTG
>DASPJQ010000112.1:0-20270 GCA_035628535.1 Flavobacteriales bacterium
TGTTTGGTTGCTGTTGTCAGCGTGCATGGTTATGGGGCAAAAAGACAGTTTGCTGCGTATTGTTGGCACCGTATCAGATAAAGACAAGGCCGATATATACCGCCAACTTGCCGATCTCACCTTACGGTCAGAACCTGAAAACTGCCTGAAGTTTGCAAAAAAATCGGTGGAGTATGCCGATAAAGTCAACGATAAATGGTGTAAGGCCTATGCGCTTCGTCTTATTGCCATTTATTACGATGAGCATGGCGATTACAAAAAGTCAATTGAGCACCTTGAAGAGGCTTTGCGCATTAACAGGGAGATTAATGATAAAAGCGGCATATCGGCATGCCTCAGCAGTTTTGGAATTATTTATTACAATCAATCAAAATTTGATAAAGCCCTGGAAGTTTTTTTGGAGGTGATAAAGTACTATGACAGCGATAAAATGGCTTACAACAAATCGCTTACGTTGTCAAATATTGCGGCCATATATAAATACAACGGTGACCTGCCAAGCGCTATTGATTATTACCGCCAATCCTATAGGCTCATGCAACTGGCCAACAGTAAACGCGGTCTGGCCATAAGCGCCAATAACCTGGGCATGGTTTTTTATTCGGCAAAGCAAAAGGACAGCGCCCTGCATTACCTGCACGAAGGACTTGATATAAAACGAAGCCTGAACGATAAAAAATCGCTGGCGTATTCGCTAAGTAACCTTAGCGAGGTGTATATTGAATACGGTGACCGTAAAAAATCACTTGCGTATTTACAAGAGTGCATAACTCTTCAAAAAGAAATAAACGACATTAAAGGCCTTTCCGGCAGTTACATATCGGCCGGTGACCTCCAGGCCAAAAATCCGGAAATGATTGAAGCCGCGGTAAAAAATTATGTTGACGCATTTGAAATAGCCAAGCAAATTGGCGATTTGCATACGGCACAGGTTGCTTCGTTTAAAGCGGGTAATTTGTATTATAACCTCAAAGATTATCAAAAGGCGGCCGACTATGTATATGCTTATACAACCTATAAGGATTCGTTGTACAGCAGTGAAAAAGCAAAGGCCTTTGCGGAGATGCAGACTAAATTTGATACTGAACGCAAAGAAAAGGAAATTGCCATCCTCAATCACCAGAACAAAATAAAGGAACTGGAATTGACACGCGCCAACACCGAACGCCAAAAACGCGAGCAGGAAATTTTGTTGCTTGCCAAAGCCAAGGAAATAAAGGAGGCACTGCTGGAAAAAGAAAAAGCGCGTGGACTGGTCCAAAAAAAACAAAACGAAGTGCTACGCAAGGACAAGCAAATACAGGAGGCAAAACTGGAACAGGAGCGGGTTGAAAAGGAAAAACTGGACATTGAAAACCGTAAACGGGCACAACAGCTTACGGGCCTGGCCATTGGTTCATTGCTCTTGTTGTTTTTGCTGTTCTTTGCCATTCGCAGTTACCGGCAAAAGAAAAAGGCCAATGATTTATTGGGTAAGCAAAACAAAGAAATTACACAGCAAAAGGAAGAAATACAGGTCAAGAATCACATTATTACCGAAAAGCAAAAGGAGATTGTTGATTCAATCAACTATGCAAAGCGCATACAGTATGCACTGCTTGCAAACGATGAACTTATGAAAAATAAGCTGACCGAGTATTTTGTTTTTTTTAAACCAAAAGACATTGTAAGTGGCGATTTTTACTGGGCAACCGAAACCGTTGATAGTTTTTTTGTGGCCGTATGCGATTCAACAGGGCATGGTGTACCGGGTGCGTTCATGAGCCTGCTTAACATTTCATTCCTGAACGAGGCCATTACCGAAAAAGACATACACGAACCCAATAAAGTATTTGATTACGTAAGGCAACGGCTCATTGCAAACATTTCGCAGGACGGTGGCAAAGACGGCATGGACGGCATTCTTTTGCACATTGATAAAAAAACGCGCAAAATCATGTATGCAGCTTCCAATAACGCGCCTTTTCTCGTAGGAAAAAATGAAGTGCAGGAACTCAGTGTTGATAAAATGCCTGTGGGAATGGCCGATAACCTCACCAGCTTTAGTGTTTATGAAATAAACTATGCCCAGGGCGATATGTTGTATTTGTATACGGATGGTTATGCCGACCAGTTTGGGGGTGAGAAAGGAAAAAAATTTAAAAATTCCAACCTCAAAAAATTCCTGTCCGATATTTCTTCGAAACCCATGCGTGAGCAGCAAACCATGCTGGCCAACCAGTTTGAGGAATGGCGTGGCGACCTTGAACAGATTGATGACGTATGCGTGATGGGGATAAAATTGTAAGAAATTAAAAAAGGTTGGCCGTTTCACCTTTTCCCTCGCGAACCAATTCGGGCGTACCGCTGGTGCAATCAATCACCGTTGAAGGTTCCAATGAGCCAATGCCACCGTTAATGACCAAATCAACGCGGTCACCGAATTTTTCGTGGATCAACTCTGCATCGGTCAAATATTCCATCATTTCATCTTCATCGTCATGCACCGAAGTGGAAACAAGCGGAACACCGCAGATTTCAACCAAAGCCCGCGCAATATTGTTATCCGGAACACGGATACCCACTGTTTTTTTATTGGCATTGAAATAGGAAGGTATTTTTGAACTGGCATTTAAAATGAACGTATACGGGCCCGGTAAGGCCTTTTTCATGATCTTGAAAATGTTGTTTTCCACATTGCGCGCATATTCCGAAATGTTGCTCAAATCGCTGCAGATGATGGAAAAATTGGCTTTGCCTGATTTCACTTTTTTGAATTTTTCAAGCCGTTCAATGGCCTTTGAACGGTTGAGCAAACAACCTACGGCATAAACCGAGTCGGTTGGATAAATGATCACACCTCCTTCGTTCAGGATCTCAACGGCACGTATGATTTTGCGCGCATCAGGATTATCGGGATGTATCTGAATTAACATCAGGCAAACTGGCGGTTCTTAAGTTTAAACTCGCTGGTGGTGTGGAATTTTATTTCAGGATAATTTGTTATGGTCATGTTCAGCAAAAAGGCCGATTCGGCCAGGAACACAACGTTTCCGTCCTTGTCATAAGCAATGCTGTTTGTTTTTTGACGGATGAATTCAGCCAGTTTGTCAGGATTGTCGCTGGTCATCCAGCAGGCCTTATGAATGTTCAATGCCCTGAAATTACATGAAGCATTGTATTCATTTTTAAGCCTGTACTGGATCACTTCAAACTGGAGTTCGCCAACTGTTCCAACAATTTTGCGGTTACCCGGTTGCTGGATGAACAATTGCGCCACGCCCTCTTCGGTCAATTGCTGTATGCCTTTGTCCAGTTGTTTTGTTTTCATCGGGTCCTTGTTTTCCAATTCCTTAAAAATTTCAGGTGAAAAACTGGGTATGCCCTGGAACAACATTTCCTCTCCTTCGGTAAGCGTATCGCCAATTTTAAAATTTCCGGTATCGTATAAACCAACTACATCACCAGGGTATGCCTCATCAATTATACTTTTGTCCTGCGCCATAAAACTGGTGGGATTGCTGAACTTTAAATCCTTGTTCAGCAAAACGTGGTGATACGGTTTATTGCGTTCAAATCTCCCCGAACATATGCGTAAGAACGCAATACGGTCGCGGTGCTTTGGGTCAAGGTTGGCATGTATCTTAAACACAAACCCGCTGAATTTGTCTTCGTCAGGACTAACAAACCGCTTATCGGTTGCACGCCCAAGCGGATAAGGGGAAATCCCGCAAAACGTATCCAATAACTCCTGCACGCCAAAACTGTTCAATGCACTTCCAAAAAATACGGGTGCAACAAGCCCGTCAAGGTAATCCTGCTTGTTGAACGGATCGTAAGCGGTTTCAATTAACTCAAGATCGTTGCGCAATTGCGTGGCGCCTTTACCAATGAGTTCATCCAGCTCAGGACTATTAATATCGCTGATTGAAATAACTTCTTTTTCAATTTTGGTTTTATTGGGATTGAAAAGGTTTAAATCCTGGTCGTAAATGTTATAAACGCCTTTAAACGTTTGACCGATTCCGATAGGCCACGATAAAGGTCTGACCAGTATATCCAATTTTTTTTCCAGTTCATCGCACAGATCAAACGGATCAATTCCCTCCCGGTCCATTTTATTCACGAATATAATTACCGGTGTGTTTCGCATGCGGCAAACATTCATGAGCTTTTCAGTTTGCTCCTCAACGCCATTGGCGGCATCAACAAGCAGTATTACACTGTCAACCGCGGTTAAAGTCCTGTACGTATCTTCGGCAAAATCTTTATGGCCGGGTGTATCAAGCAGGTTTAATTTTAGTCCCTTGTAATTAAAAGCCATTACCGAGGTGGCCACTGAAATTCCACGCTGCTTTTCAATTTCCATGAAATCGCTGGTGGTTGCTTTTTTGATTTTATTGTTTTTTACTGCTCCGGCTGTTTGAATGGCCCCGCCAAACAACAATAACTTTTCGGTGAGTGTTGTTTTACCGGCATCAGGGTGAGCAATTACTGCAAATGTCCTTCGCTTAGCTATTTCGCTTTGTAATTTCATAGGCGCAAAGGTACGAAAAAGACCCAACGCCACTGAGGGGGAGAAACGGCACGAACGAACGGCATTAAAAAAACGTGCAGGGAACCTTGTTATGATGCCTTTCGTCAGTCAATTCAAGCTATTAAAAACCAACAACTTGTGCTATTGTTTATTCACTTCAAGTGTTTTTACTTTTGGTAAATGCTTGTCAAGGGTCTTTTTTAGGGCGGTTTCCTGCACGGTAAATTCAGCCGTCAAAACATCAACCGCTTCAAAGTGCATAGCGTTTGGTTTGGCCTGCATATTGCAAAATGTTCCATACAATGCCGAAATTTTTTCACGTATTTTTTCTTCGTCTGCAAATATGGAAGTTTGTTTTGTGGCCATTAATTCGGCACGCACTTTTTCAAGGTCATTGTAAAAAGCCTGGTAATTTTTGTTTTTGGCATACGCTTTATCATCGGCCTTTAATTTTTTCTGGTAATAACTAATGGTGTCAACGGCAGCATTCAACCGGTTATACAGCGTCTGTACTTTCATGGCATTGGTGTAAACGGTCTTGCGGTCTTCAAGTGTCAGATCCTGGTTTTTGGAATCGTGTACGCAATTCACGCTGCTTATGTATTCCTTATCATTCACTTTTAATTTTACTGTATATTTTCCGGGCAACACCATTGGGGCAGTAAATCCTGCACCGTCAATTTTTGTGCTTCCTTCGGCAACACGCGGTGGTTTACTACGCAGGTTCCAATACACTTTATTGATTCCTTTCCGAACGCTACCTGGAATTTCCTGCACAAGCGCACCATTTTCATCCCAAATCTCAACTGTAATCTTACCGGTATTGAGGCGTTGTTTTAAATAATAATTAATGGTTGGTATTTCCTGTGGATTTCCAGCGCTCCATCCGCCTGAAACCTCAGGACCACCCCATCCAAAACGACCGTTATTCAGTGTAATGTCGGGCGTGGGAAACAAATGCACTTCTTTTTCCCAAATTTCTTTGGTCAGGTTACGCATGGGCCGTATATCATCCAGTATGTAAATGCCGCGACCGTGTGTTCCCACAATCAGGTCATGTGTACGCGGGTGTATTTGGATATCGCGAACCAAAGCGTATTCCGGTATATTGTTTTTCATGCGGAACCAGTTTTCACCACCGTCAAGTGTGGCAAACAAACCCATTTCAGTTCCCAGGAACAATAAATTTTTATTGATGGGATCTTCTTTTATTTTATGGGCGAATCCTGTAAAATCTTTATGGTTCATGCGCGCCCAGGTTTTCCCCATATCGGTACTTTTTCCAAGATAGGTAGCGTGGTCGCCATACATGTGGTTTTCAAACGTGGCATATACCGTATTTCTATCAAATTGCGAAGGTTGAATGCTGCTTACCCATGCTTGCGATGCAATTCCGCATTTGGCAACATTGGCCGAAACATTGGTCCAGGTGTTACCGCCATCGGTAGTATATTGTAAATTTCCATCATCGGTACCTACCCAAATGGTGTTTTCATCAAACGGTGATTCGGCAGCCGTGAATATGGTGCAATGGTTTTCGGCCGATGTATTATCAGCGCTCAATCCTCCGCTTTCTTCCTGTTTTTGTTTTTTCTTATCGTTCGTAGTTAAGTCGGGCGAAATGCGTTTCCAGTTTCTTCCCTGGTCAGTTGATTTATACAAATATTGCGCGCCTACATAAATGTTTTTTGGATTTTTTGTACCGCGAACAATGGGTGTGTTCCAGTTCCACCGGAGTTTTTCCTCTTTAGCGGTTTTTTGCGGCTGTATAAATTCCGATTTCATGGTTGCAATGTCAACCCTGTACATATTCCCTCCCTGGTATTCGCTGTAAAGTGTTTTACCATCAGCATCGGGAACCGTCCAAAAACCATCGCCACCGCCTACGTTGTTCCATTTCGCATTGTTTATGCCACCGGGTGCGGCACTTGGCGCCATCCAGCTTCCATTATCCTGCAGCCCACCGTATACATTGTACGGATCATTCATATCGGCATCAACGTGGTAAAACTGACCAACCGGCAAAGCATGGTTGAAATGCCAGGTTACACCGCGGTCAGCGCTCATGTAAACACCTCCATCGGTTCCCACATACATGATGTTGGTGTTTGTGGGATTGATCCACAAGGCATGCATATCGCTGTGCACCCACCCACCGTCACTTGTTGCCTCCGAAAATGAATAGCCGCCATCATTACTGTACGCGAATGAAAAAGCAGGGCGGTACACACGTTTCGGGTCTTTGGGGTCAACCGCAATGGTGCTGAAATAAAACGGACGGGCAACAATATTTGAAGTGGCGCTTTGGTTTTTCCAGGTTTCACCCGCATCGCTTGAAATATACAAGCCGGTGTTTTTACTTTCAACAATGGCCAGCATTTGCTTCGGGTCTGACGGGGCCAGTGTCATGGCAATACGTCCGAAAGGTTTAGGCGGCAATCCGTTTTTTATTTCTTTCCATGTTTTGCCGCCATCGGTGCTTTTGTACAAACCACTTCCGTTTCCTCCCGAATTAAAACTATAGGGCATGCGCCTGAATTCCCAGGTTGAAGCAAATAAAATGTTGGCGTTGGTGGGGTCTATTAACAAGTCGGCACAGCCGGTTTTATCATCAATGTAAAGTATTTTTTCCCATGTGCCTCCTCCGTTAGTTGATTTATAAAGTCCCCGGTGTTTGCTGTTGCTCCACAGTGGGCCTGGTACAGCTACATACACAATATCGGGATTGCTGTGGTCCACGATTATTTTTGAAATATGCTCGGTGCTGTCAAGGCCTATTTTTTTCCAGTTGTCACCGGCATCGGTTGTTTTATACATACCATTTCCAATTGAAACCGAATTGCGCATGTTGCTCTCACCGGTGCCTACATAAATGGTGCCCGGATTTTTTTGGTCAATGGCAATAGCCCCAATGGATTGGCAATACTTATCAAAAACAGGGCGATAAGACGCTCCTGCATTGGTCGATTTCCAAACGCCTCCACCGGCAGTGCCAACATAAATTGTTTTTCCTTCATCTTTGGTTACACCTTCTATAGCGGTAATGCGTCCGCTCATGGTTCCTGGTCCAAGTGCGCGCGCTTCCATTACGCCAAACATGGCCGAGTTAACGCTTTGGGCCGATGCAGGCATAACAGCGCTGGCAAAAATTATTGAAATAATCTTTTTCATGATTAAAAATGAAATAAAAAAGGCCTGATTGATTCAGACCTTATATTTACAATGCTCAATTATATTTTAAATATTGATTCGTCTATGTTGGCGTTGATTTCGACAGAGATTATTTCAGTATCGCCCCAATCACCGCCTACGGTCATAGGGTAAACAATGCCCGCATCCAGTTTTTTGTAATTGCTGAACGTCATAACCATGGTGCTTTCTTTTCCATCAGCAACAATTTTGTTTGTTTGCTTGATGATATAAAACGTTTCGGGATCCATAAAGAAAGTTGTTTCCTGCCCGTCTTTATCGGTCATTTTTATTTTATGGCATTCGGTGCCATCATAATCTTCGGTTCCAAGGTATTCCATTTTTTTGCCCATTTCTTTGTAGGTCAAAAAATCACCCTGTACGTTTAATTCATCCTGCGATGATTTTACGTCATCGGCCGTCATGGGTTCCGGTTTTGTCATACCCCCGAAAGGCATGTAATTCCATCCTTCTTTGTTGGTTAAAATGGTGTAGCCGTTCATGCCCATTACCGATATGTCGGTACGTACCGCTTTACGGTCAACCTGCGTACGTACAATTTTAATTTCTGCGCCCTGGGCTTTCATTTTTCCTTCAAAGCGAACCGTTTTTACTTTTTCCCAGTTCTCCTTACCGCCAATGGCCTCAATGTGTTTGGCAATAAGTTCTTCAGCTGTTTGTGCTTTTAAGGGTGCAAAGCCCATTGAAAGGCATGTTACCACAAATGTTTTAAAGAAGAATTTCATACAATTTATTTTACTTAAAAATATAGCTTTTTAACCACAAAAGGCTGTTAAAATAGGATAAACGGAGATTATTGGGGATGGATTGACTTTCAGCTTCCTGCATTGCGTGCGGAACCGGTCACATAAGGTTATTGTTCATTGGTTAAAAAATCAATTACGGGTTTAAAATCCATTTCAGATGGCTTTTGGTCCTCGAGCCATTTGAAATTCTTCAGCAGTTTTTCATTGGCCGGATACTTGTTAATGGGATAAGCAGTGGCTTCGGGTTGATACACAAAAGTAATCCGTTTAATTTTTCCATTGTTTGTGTACATGATTAAATCGCTGCAATCGGCACGGTTAATGGCGCTGTATGCTTTTCCTTCTTCACCTATGTAATACAAGGTCTGGCCGTTTCCTTCCACTTTTATTTTTGTAATCTCCTCATCTTTAAAATAAGCGTATATATTCCGGCCTTTTACCTGGTTGAACCCTGCAGTATCGGCCTTTGAAATAATGAATGAATTGTTGATAATGGTTATTTGATTGATTTTATTGTCAATTATGCGAGCCTGCATAAAATCGCCCGTTAGCTGGTTTTTATCCTGCCATAAAGCAGGATCCCTGAAAAATTTAATCAGGCTGTCGTGGTCGCTGTAAATTAAACTGTCAGCCTTACCAAGCAGATCACCTTTGTAAAATTTTACATGGTTATATGCTTTGACGGTTGTAAGGTCGTTGGTGTCCCTTACCGAAAAAATGGTATCGGCCTTGAGGTAAAATGTGTCCTTTGTGAATTTCCGGACCATGTATGCGTTACGGGTTATGAGCACTTCTTCTTTTTTTTCATTGTAAAAGGCATAATTCCCGAACAATCCCACTTTGTCGGTTGTATCGTACATCCACGCTTTTCCATATAGATTCCCAATGCCCTTGCGCTGATCGTAAAGAATGGTATCGGCTGTTATTGTTTTTTCTTTCTTTTTAAGCAGGCTTCTGTTGTAAAAAGCGGATTGGTCTTTTCGTGTATCAAACCACCCGAGTGTAGTGGTTATTTCGCCTGTGTCTTTGGTCGTGATTTTGGTGGCGGCAATAAAATAGGCGGTTTCGTTCCCAACATTGTATCGCAATGTGTCGGTGCGTAATTCAGAATCTGCGTTTTTTAAAACAACGTTGTCTTTAAAATAAAAATCCTTAGTTTTTGAATGGTAATACCCGGTTTGGCTGGTAAGGGTGTTTTTGTTTTTGGCCGATGTAATGGTTGCGCCTCCTTTATACACACCTATTGATTTTTTTGCATCAAAGTCAACCGAATCGCAGGTCATCACCAGGTCTTTTTCAACCATGCGTATGTGTCCGCGCAATTTGGCCAGTTTGGTGTTACCGTTATAGTCCAGCGAATCGGCATACACGTTCAGGGTGTCGCCCTGCTGCACATGAATATGGCCGTACGCTTTAATACGGCTTTCTTTTTCATAAAAACGGGCGCTGTCGCAAAACATAAGCATGTTTTCGTGTTTGAAAATAACATTTCCTATAAGGCGATGGGCTTCGCTGTATGCCGTATCAAATTTGGCTACATTGGCCTGGAGGATTTCAATTTTTGCCCGCTGTTGTGTACGGGTGGTTTTCGGGCTGTCCTTTTTATTTTTTGGCGAAGGTTTTTTTTGGGCAAAAGCATCAGCTGCCACGAATGACACCAATATAAGGAACACTATTTTACGGAATAAATCCAAGTATTAATTATCAATTAACAAACGCTCTGTGTCAAACGATTCCTTCAAAAACAAGTTATGACAGAGTTAATGATCAATTGTCAATTTAAGGTTGACCGAGAATCCTCTTTGATAATGAATAATTGATCATTGTTCAAACGGAATTCCAGGTTCCTTCGTGTGCATTTAACGTTTATTAAGCTTCTGCTCCGTGGCAGTTCTTGTATTTTTTGCCGCTTCCACAAGGACAGGGATCATTCCTTCCCACTTTTTTCTCGACCCTTACCGGTTGTTGTTTCACGCCCACATTTCCATCTCCGCCATGTTGCTGTGTATGCTGCTGGCTACCGGTCTCGGTACGCGAAGTCTGCAGGTTTTTGGGCTGTTGTCCTTGCTGCCTTTGCATAGTGCCCTTTACATTCGACTCGGCCTCGGCATTGGGTAAATTTGCTTTTGACAAGAACGATACAATGTCGCGGTTTACTTTATCGCGCATGGTATCAAACAACTGGTACGATTCTAATTTATAGATTACCAGCGGATCTTTTTGTTCGTATACTGCACCCTGAACGCTTTGACGCAAGTCGTCCATTTCGCGCAAATGTTCTTTCCATTCCTGGTCAATAATGGCCAATACAGTGCTGCGCTCAACGGTTTTCCTGATGTTGGTGGCCTTGACGTTCACTGACTCTTTCAGGTTTACCACGCATTGCAGGTTCTTCATTCCATCGGTAATTGGAATCACAATGTTTTCAAACTGGCTGCCCTGCGTTTCGTATACATTGGTGATTACAGGGAGCGCCCGTTCACTAACGTTGTTCCACTTACGCTGGTAAGAGGCCATAACGTTGTCAAAAATCTTGTCGGCAATAACAGCAGGGTCGCTGTTGACAAATTCGGCCTGGTCAACCGGGGGTTCAATGGCCAGCGTTTTCAGCAACTCGAACGAGAAACCTTCGTAATCTTTGGCTTCATGGTATTGGTTCACGATGGAGTCGGCTACATTGTACAGCATGTTCATCACATCCAGTTCAAGTTTTTCACCAAACAGGGCATTACGCCTCCATTCGTATATCACGTTTCGCTGACCGTTCAGTACATCGTCATATTCAAGCAAACGCTTGCGCATGCCGAAATTATTTTCTTCTACTTTTTTCTGTGCGCGTTCAATGGACCTTGAAATCATGCGGTGCTGGATCACATCACCTTCTTTATGTCCCAATCGGTCCATCATTTTGGCAATGCGTTCTGAACCGAACATGCGCATGAGCGGATCTTCCAATGAAACATAAAACTGTGTTGAACCGGGGTCTCCCTGGCGTCCTGAACGACCGCGCAGCTGCCTGTCAACCCTTCGTGATTCGTGGCGCTCGGTGCCAATTATAGCAAGTCCTCCCGCTTCTTTTACGCCAGGTCCGAGTTTGATGTCGGTACCGCGGCCCGCCATGTTGGTAGCAATGGTCACTGTTCCTGCAAGCCCTGCATTGGCTACAATTTCCGCTTCTTTCTGATGCAGTTTTGCGTTCAATACCTGATGCGGAATGTTACGCATTTTCAACATGCGGCTTAACAATTCCGAAATTTCAACCGATGTGGTCCCAACCAGTATTGGTCTTCCTTTCTCACGTAATTTAACAATGTCCTCAATTACTGCGTTGAATTTTTCACGGTTGGTTTTATAAACCAAATCCTGTTCGTCTTTTCGGGTAACAGGGCGGTTTGTTGGAATACACACCACGTCCAGTTTATAAATGTCCCAGAATTCCTTGGCTTCGGTTTCGGCCGTTCCCGTCATACCTGCAAGCTTATGGTACATCCTGAAGTAATTCTGAAGGGTAATGGTAGCGTAGGTTTGCGTGGGGTCTTCAATCTTTACGTTTTCTTTTGCTTCAATGGCCTGGTGCAAACCATCACTGTAACGCCTGCCGTCAAGAATACGGCCGGTTGATTCATCAACAATCTTTACTTTTCCATCCATGATTACATATTCCACATCACGTTCAAACAACGCGTATGCTTTAAGCAACTGGTTCATGGTATGAATGCGTTCGGCCTTTATGGTATAGTCGCGTATAAGCGCATCTTTGGTTTCGGCTTTTTTGTCGGGCGTCAGGTTCATGGCCTCAATTTTCGCAATTTCGGTTCCCATATCAGGAATCACGTAATACGATTTGTCTTCGCCACGGCTTAAAAAATCAATGCCTTTGTCGGTTAACTCTACTGAGTTGTTTTTTTCATCAATCACAAAATACAGCTCAGCGTCAATTTTTGGCATTTCCTTGTTGTGATCCTGTATGTAATGGCCCTCGGTTTTCTGCAAATGGGCTTTTACACCTTGTTCGCTTAAAAATTTAATAAGCGCCTTGTTTTTTGGGAACCCGCGGTAACAACGCAACAAGGCCATTCCACCAAGGCGTAAATTTTCGGCATGCTGTTTTTTATCGGGAACATTTTCATCATTCAGGTTGGCCAGTAATTTTTTGGCATCGGCAAGGGCAATGTTTAAATATTTTTTCTGCTCATTTACCAGCGACTCAATTTTCGGTTTGAAGCTATGGTATTCCTGGTTGTTTCCTTTGGGTGTTGGCCCGGAAATAATAAGGGGAGTACGTGCATCGTCAACCAATACCGAGTCAACTTCGTCAACAATGGCGAAATGATGTTTGCGCTGAACCAGCATGTCAACCGAATTGGTCATGTTATCGCGCAAATAATCAAAACCAAATTCATTGTTGGTACCGTAAGTTATATCAGCTGCATAAGCGTTGCGCCTGGCCGGTGAATTGGGTTCGTGCTTGTCAATACAGTCAACCGTTAAACCGTGGAACTGGAACAGGGGGGCGTTCCATTCGCTGTCGCGTTTTGAAAGGTAATCGTTTACTGTTACAATGTGCACACCCATGCCGGCAAGCGCGTTAAGGAAAATGGGAAGGGTTGCAACCAATGTTTTTCCTTCACCGGTTTGCATCTCGGCAATTTTACCCTGGTGCAATACATAACCGCCCATTAATTGCACATCGTAATGCACCATTTCCCAGGTTATGCGGTTTCCTGCAGCCATCCATGTATTGGACCAAATAGCCTTATCGCCTTCAATTTTTACAACATCGTTGGTGAGGGCAATTTTTTTATCGTGTTCGGTTGCCGTAACAACCAGTTGTTTATTTACAGTTAACCTTCGTGCGGTTTCCTTCACTACGGCAAACGCTTCAGGGCATATCTCCAGCAACACTTCTTCAATTTTTTTGTCCAGGTCTTTTGAAAGTTTTTCAGCCTGCTTGAATAATTCTTCTTTTTCCTGCAATTCAATTGTTGACGACTGCGCCTTTTCTTTCAATGAAGCGATTTCTTTTTGGATTTCACTCACATGGTCCTGGATGCGTTTGCGTAATTCAGAACTTTTGTCCCGTAGCTGTTCATCAGTAAAGGAATTGTATTTTTGAAACCATTCGTTGGTTTGGACTACAATGGGTTGAAGGGCTTTGATATCTTTGGCTTTTTTGTCGCCAAAAAGTTTTGAAATGAACTTTATCATTTTGCGTTTTTAGTACAGTTTATCAATAATCACTCCCCTTGGGGAAAGCAGACAAAACTGCAAATTTAATTGAAGATAAGCAGTACCCGGGCGAATAATTGTCAAATTTTAAGGGAAAAACGGCCAAATTGGCTGCCAAATGGCAAATAAAAAGGCCGCTTAAAGTCGGCCTTGATTCTTAGTATTCATCTTCATTGAAAAAGAAATCTTCTTTTGATGGGTAATCAGGCCAGATTTCTTCTATACTCTCGTATATCTCGCCTTCATCTTCCATTTCCTGCAGGTTTTCCACTACTTCCATGGGTGCACCTGTTCTCATGGCAAAATCAATCAACTCATCCTTTGATGCCGGCCAGGGTGCATCCTCTAAATACTGTGCTAATTCTAACGTCCAATACATAAATCACTTTTAATTTTACGCAAAAATAAGATTATACGTTACGATTCAAAATAGGAAGGGTTATATTTATTAAAATGCAGGCGTCTGAATTACAGTGATCTAGCTATTTGTTCACACCTTTGGTTTCCAGGGGGTATCGACAGAACCTTGTTTTTTGGAGATAAACCGGCTCAAAATAAAGAAATAGTCAGAGAGCCGGTTCAGGTATTTGACAATTAATTCGGGTACCTCTTCGGTAGCAGCCAGTTCAACACAACGTCTTTCGGCCCTTCTGCAAACCGTACGGCAAACATGAGCCCAAGAAGCAGGCAGGTTTCCGCCTGGCAATATAAAACTGCGCATGGGTTCAAGTTCATTGTTCATGGTGTCAATGGCAATTTCCAGCACGGTAATGTCAGCCTCACTTATTTCAGGGATCTTGAATTTTTTTGTGTCATTGGCAGCGGCAAGAATGGACCCTAATGTAAAAAGCCGGTCCTGTATGTCAATCCAAAGTTTATTTAATGTCTCGTCCTGGTAGGAATCGCGCAATACGCCCAAAAAAGAATTCAATTCGTCAACGGTGCCATAGGCTTCAATGCGAATGTGGCTTTTTTGAAGACGTTTTCCTCCCAACAATGAGGTTTGGCCTTTGTCCCCGGTTTTGGTATAGATTTTCATTCATGTAAATATAAGGATACTTGGCAAAACAGGTAAAAAAGTTTTGACAGGCTATTCAAGCCGGTACCACGGAATATTGAATAAGCCCTTGTGCAAACCTATGTTTACCGAGTCACCAATAGCAATGCCATCAAACTGTTTAAGGGTTACCGAAATTTCTTCTGTATCATAATGGTGTCCCCAGGGTGATATGCGAAAATAATATGAATGGCGTACACCGCCACGCCTTGAGTGAGAGGTGGTCATGCGTTTATCAACCACAGCAACCCTATAGTTCTTTACGTCTGAAAAATCAAAAGCGCAATTAATGGCATAGGTTGCCCCATAACTGTAAACAAATAAACTCGCGTAAACCAATAATACAGTTGTACGTTTGTTCTTGTCGTGCGGAAGTATTTTAAGCGAATGCGTACGCAGTAAAACGGTAATTGTAATGACCAATGCCAGGGTCCCCGGAATCAGCAACGAAAAAAAATCTTCATACTCATAATCATATACAACGCGAAAAACGATGGCTATGGCGGGCATGTCAATAAAATCGGCCACATCGTATTTATATTTTGAATCGGTTGAAATGGTTACCAGTGAAGCAATGCTGGGCTTGCTTAGGCCATTTAATACCAACCCGACAATTGGCAAGCAAATCAACACAATGAGCAATGGGTAAAAGGGACGGGGGAAAACAATGAACCATAAGCTTAGCACGGTGGCTATAATTTCAAGCCAGTCAAAACGATGTGCATAGAGAAAGGGCTTTTGTTGTTTATTCCTTTTTTTGTTTTTACTCATTGTTTCATGCCTAAAATTCCGCAAGGTTCCAGCTTGCTGCACCGCCCCCGTATTTTGCTATTGGTCCATGTTTGGCTTCATACGTGCCTTCGCCAAAATATTTATCGTGGTTCTCTTTATAACGTTCCGCTACCTTATGCAGATCAGGATTGCGCATACGGTCTTCTTTATAAATTTTCTCCATTTTTGAAACGAGTTCAGGGGACAATTTATTGCCGGGCAGGCAAATGGGTTTTACTTCGTCTTTTAAAAAATTGATGTATTCCTGCGAGTACCATATGTGGTGCCATGTCACATCCCATAAAAAAATCTCATGCGTGAAAATATCATAGAAATCGAGGCCAAAATATTTTTTAAACTGTTTTAATTGCACAGCGTGCTCGCCCGGAGTGCATTCAACCGTGCGTTTTACCGCTTCACGCGGGTTGGCAGCCATTGACCAGGGCTCAAGTGTATGCGCAAAGGTCATGTTGGCCATTGACCAGAAACTGAGTTCACTTAAAATGCGGTCAAAAGCATCTTTGATGGCGTCCCATTTTTTTATTTTCGGGTCTATTTCAACTGCGATTTTCTCGCATCCCAAATTGTATTTTAAAATGGACGGAACATGAAATTTTGATGTTGCGGTGAGTTCATCGTATAAAGCCAGGTTGCGCGTTTCACGTTCATCATAATGGGGGCTGATCTTGCCGGCTTCGTAAAATTCTTTTGAATAAACAATGGCATTGCGCCCCACAATTGATCCTTCCATGGCTTTGTCCATTCCCTGTTCAATCATCATGCGCAAGAATGCAGCATAGGTAATACCCGACTCACCCAGTTTAATAACATCTTCAATGGGCTTAATTAAATGGTCGGTATCCAGGAAGACTTTTGATGCTTTTTCACCATGCTGTTTCACATTTTCTTTTTTTGCTTCCTGCAACCGTTTAATGGCATCGCGGTAGGCGTTAAGGGTTTGGTTCATGAGCTGCCGGTCCGACTTTTCATCGTACACATTGCTGTTCACCTGGTATTGGGCTTTTGAGGCATTGCTTAATGCGCGGCCGTAATGGTCGCTGAATTTCATGTACAGGTTTTCCTGCATTATGAGTCCGTTAAATTCATTCAGGTCCGATAGTTCATTGGCAAGCTGCTCCATTCTTCCAAGTGCGGCTTTCATTTGGTCAACATCGGGGCCTGTAATGTTTTTATCGTCCATTTCTTTCGCCATTCCGCGAAAACTGCTCAAAATGGATTCGCTGAACATAGGATCAATCGGCATAAATTATTTAAGATTTAAGATTGATTTGTATTGGTTAATTTTTTCATGAATGTGTTCATCGCTATAAGGGAAAAGCCTGCGGTGCCGTTCTTCCCAAACCAATTCAGGGTTAAAAGTCCAGTCAGGCTGCCATTTACGCATTTCACTGGTATGATTATCGTAACTTTCTTTCAAATTTGCCTTTAATTCGTTGGCATATTGTTGCCTTTGCATTTTATAGTTAGAAGGAACCTCTGCCGTTTCATAAATTTCAATTTGGTCAATTAAAAACCACGCATTCCTTAACAAACTCACATCGTCCATTGAAATTTCAATCATGTTTTTGTTTTCCTCTTCGCCAATCATGGTCATAAGGTTAAACACTTCATTGTACTGGTCGGCACGCGCAAGAATGCGTTCAGGGCCTTTTGCCCGTATAGTTTCTTTAATATCACGGTAATGGTTGTAACGGATTTTGTATTCGTCCCTGGAAAGTGCAACCGCATTCAGCCCGTTCAGATTTCCCAGCCTTTCCCTGAATTGCTTCAATTCATTGCAACCGGCAATGGCCTCATAAATGGCTTTTTCACTCTGGTATGAATTTTTGTAATCGGGATCGTGTTCGTAACGGTTCATGCGTACACGGTAATAATCCACGTAATCTTTTAAATAATCGGGCATAAAATTATTTTATACTGGAATGTAAATAAAAATTTGCCAGTTAATGGAACAAATTAAGAACAACATTTTAAATACCGTAAAGCGAATAAGGTAATTGGGTAGTTACCCGGTGGCATTAGAATTTAAAGAATACACCTGACTGTACAAGCAAACTGTTCTGTGAGTATTCTTTTTTAATCGGAAGGGAATTGAAATACAGACGATAACCTGATTTTAAACCAAAACTCAAACGATAATTAATGTTGTAATTGAAATTCAAACCTGGTTCGAAGCTGCCCAGCATTTTACTATAATAGGGTTTCAGGTTATAGGTGTAACTGTTGCCGGTTTCAGTAAGGCGTGATTCGGAAGCCGAGGTAAGGAATGAAAAGTTAAAATTACCGTAAAGTCCGGCATCCAAACGGCCAGTTGTAAAATTATATGTACCGCCTATAAGCGATTCAAGGTAACGGTTTCTGAAACGGCTGTTGTAATAGTTTGAATTTTCGGGATTGGTTTCATTGCGCGTCAGGTTTTTTGCCGAATAATACAACCCTGTTTGAATAACCAGTTTTTCTGATTTTTTTATGTTCATATCAAGGCCATAACGTAACGATGGAAGACCTTTGTACATAACGGTGTAGCCGTTCGTAGAACTGGTGTACTTTTTAATGTTCATGATCTCGGTTCCGATGGAAGGAGCGAAATAGATATTTTGCGCTTTTTTTTTCTTTATGGTTTCCTGCGAAAACAGCGATAATGATGAAAGGATTAACGCGATTGCCGAAAAAAATACTTTGTTCATAGATTTTAAGCGTACTAAAAATACGCATTATGGGAGGCAGGGCCGATTAAAGAATGTTAAAATAATTAACAAATAACTGTATATTATTCGAAGCTGATCTTGTGTGGATCATTATTGTCTTCTTCTATCTGATCTTTAATGTGTTCGATGCGTTTTGCTGTCATGGCCAATAATTTCAGGTCATTGTTCATCAGCCATTTAAAAGCACCTTCATCCCCATCGCCAGCCATGGCCATTTTTAACAAAACCTCGTATTTATGCACCTTAAGCCACATCAGGGCATTTTTGTTTCCTTCCACTCCGTTTATAAGTGCAAATAAATGCTGGAAACCGTTTTGCATGAGCCAACGCCTGGCGTCTTCCTTGTTGCGCAGGGCAAAACAAAAAATACCAAGCTCAGGGTAACCGTTTTGCGTAAGCCAATCGCGCAGTTTGGTATTACCAGCAATGGCCTCGCTCCAGGCAATTAAAATTTTAGGTTCGTATTCCAGTCCTTTCAAAACCATTTTTTGTGGCGTAAGATTAACACCATAACTATACCCACAAGAATCATGCTAACCGAGGCAATAACAAAGCCATACGGGTGATCAGCGCCCGGAATAGTGGTAAAGTTCATGCCATATAAGCCAGCAATAAATGTAAGCGGAATAAAAACGGTAGAAATTACCGTTAACGTTTTCATTACATTATTTAATTTATTGCTAAGCCCGGTAAGATAAATGTCCAGCAGGCTTTGCAACATTTCACGGTAGTTCTCAATGCTCTCACCAATGTAAATGCTATGATCATACACATCGCGCAGGAACTGTCGTGTGCTTTTCTCTATAAAAGCGTTGTCGCTTTTAATTAAACCGCTTATGGCTTCGCGTACCGGTATAACCGATTTGCGCATGAATACAAGGTCCTTTTTTATTTTGAGTATGGCCTCGAGTTCCTCCTTGTCGGCTCCTTCAAGAATGTTTTGTTCCAGCTCTTCTATTTGGTCCTCCAGTTCATCGGTAATGGTAAAATAATTGTCAACAATCACGTCAATGAGTGCGTAAACAAGGTAGTCGGCCCCGCGTTTGCGTACACGGCCTTTGTTATTGTTTATGCGATCACGAATGGGGTCGAATATATCGCCATGAATCTCCTGGAAGGAAATGACCCAGTTTTTACCCAACACAAAACTTATTTGTTCGCTCAGTATAGTCTTGTCGGCTTTATTGTACGTGAGCATTTTTAATGTGAAATGCAGGTAATCTTCAAAATACTCGACTTTTGGGCGATGGTCGGTATTCATAATGTCTTCCTGGGTGAGCGGATGCAGGTTGAACTGTTCGCCTACATATTTTACAATGGTTTGATCGTAAATACCGTCAATGTTGATCCAGGTTATACGGTCGTTTTTAATGTATTGCCTGAAATCATTCGGTGTAATGTGGTTGAAATGGGTAACCTCTTTTTCATTGTACTGAAAAACCTCAATTTTTATTTCCTGGTTGCGGTCACGCCCCAGGTAAACAGGTGTGCCCGGTGGCAAACCAATTTTATGTTTCCGTGAATGCAGGTTACTTGTCATTGTTGTGTTGCAACACTAAGGTTTGTGGCTCGGAAATACGGATATTGTGTTTTCTGAATTCATGCAACATGGTTTTGTTGATTTCATGGGCAAGGGTTGATGCGTTATCTGCATTAAGCGTCCATACATAAGCCCTTAGGGTAACATGCTTTTCAGTCAAATCGGTAACCGCCACATCAATGGCCGATGCATCGGGATAATAGGACTCCATGATAAGCGGATGCCGGTATATGTTTTCCTTAATCAGTTTAATGGCCAGTTCAACATCGCTTTCGTTGCTTATATTGAAAAGAATGCGTTTTTTGAATTTATTGTCAATGATGTCATAATTGATCACTGTTTGCGAATTGATCATGCTGTTGGGGATAATGATGCGCGCGTTCTCAGCATCACGAATTACGGTATGCCTGAGTGTAATGTCCTCAACTACGCCTGACATTTCGATTCCCGGCACACCCCCAACCTTAATGGA
>DASPJQ010000113.1:0-3913 GCA_035628535.1 Flavobacteriales bacterium
CGGTGATACCGGCTTGACCGGCCGTAAAATCATTGTGGATACCTACGGTGGAAAAGGCGCCCACGGTGGCGGGGCATTTTCGGGTAAGGATCCCTCAAAAGTGGACCGTTCGGCCGCATATGCAACGCGGCATATTGCTAAAAACCTGGTGGCTGCAGGAGTTTGCAAAGAGGTATTGGTACAGGTTTCATACGCTATTGGCGTTGCACAGCCAATGGGTATTTATATTAATACCTATGGTACCGCCAAAGTGAAAATGACAGACGGTGAAATAGCCAAAGTGGTTGAGAAAATTTTTGATATGCGCCCGTATTTTATTGAGCAGCGTTTAAAATTGCGCCAACCCATGTACAGCGAAACGGCTGCCTATGGCCATATGGGACGTAAAAATGAAACAGTGGAAAAAATATTCAAATCGCCTGACGGAAAAGTGAAGAAGGTAAAAGTTGAATTGTTTACCTGGGAGAAGTTGGATTATGTGGATAAGGTGAAAAAGGCTTTCAGGTTGAAATAAGAGAAAATATTAATAATTAGTAGTTAATGGCATGCGCCCGCCTTACAGGAGTGATTGAATGGCCCATTAACACTAAGTATTGCCCTTGTTACCATTAACGAATGACAAATAACTAAGAATCAACCATGAAAAAATTATTATTTCTCGTTGGATTTACCGTGCTTACGGTAGGTTCAGCTTCAGCGCAGGTTGTTTACTCCTGCGATAGCAAATACGATGCTGATGTAAAAGTTTATGTAGCCAGTTCAAAATACGATGCCGACCTGGTGGTATACAAATGCTCATCAAAATACGATGCAACAGATAACAATGGGTTGTGGTATTTTGCCGACAGCAAATATGATGCAAAAAAGAAAGTGTATTTCTGCGATAGTAAATATGATGCCGATATAATCATTTATTTTTCGGACAGCAAGTACGATGCTGAATGGAGAAATAAATCAAAACTGCATTTTATGCAATAACATTCAAGCCCTCGTCAAAAAACGGGGGTTTTTCATTAACCCCAAATTTCAAACTTCCCAGCCAAAGGTGGTTCGCTTCTGGCGGAAAAACTTCAAACTTTCAGCCGTTATGTCAACGTTTAAATGCAAAAACTGTGGCTCGCCATCGTATCAAAAAGACGGTGATTATTATGAATGTTCGCATTGTCAAACGCGTGTACTGGATACCACACAGGCGCAAATCAACAAAGCGATTGAGGCCGAAATGCGAAAAATAAAGCACCAGCAGCAAAATGCCAATGCCTTTAACCGTTCAATGGATTATGCCAATAAAACGCGGAAGACAGTTACGTTGATTGTTGTGACATTTATGCTTATTGCTATTGGGATAGGAGTGTATATGTCATTGCGGGCTATGTAACAGGCGAAAGAATTCCAACAGAATGGCCAGGCACATACCGAAGAAACGCAGCCGCAGGTCACCCGGTAGCAAATGGCCTGTAACTTTTTACGAAAAAAACTGCCAAAACCAATTTACCTTCCGTTGAACAGCCGGTTTTAGCCCGCGATAAAGCAAATTAGTGCGATGAATTTGAAATAAGCTTGCACCAATGCTGAGTAAGGATAAATGCGTTGACAAAAACAAATGGCCGAACTAAAACGCTACGGAAGGGATATTGTGAAAGAAATGTTCAATAAAATGATTTGCGCAAAGCCTGGTATGTTGTTAAACTTGTCCTAAACACACGGGATTGCAAAGGAAGATCTGGTGTTTTAACGCTCTAGTACTTACGCAGTTATGTGCTGGCTGAGCAGAATGGCTCCACTACTATAAATAACAGTTCAGATTCGTTTCAAAAAAAAACAGAGGCTATTGTATCAATCCAAAAAAACACTAATTTCACGTCCTCAATAAATAATTAATTAAATTAATACAAAGCAAAAATGGAAACCGGTACAGTAAAATTTTTCAACACTGAAAAAGGATTTGGATTTATCAAGATGGAGAACGGAAAAGAAATTTTCGTTCATGTTTCAGGAGTTAAAGACCAGATTAAAGAAAATGATAGTGTAACATTTGAAATTGAAGAGGGAAGAAAAGGACCAAATGCAGTTAATGTAAAACTTGCATAATTTCCTGTCAATTAAAACTTTTAAATATAAAGCCCCGGTCGCAGACCGGGGCTTTTCTTTTAGCGGCAACTAGTTTTTATTCAGGTATTGAACAGCCAGCCAGGCCATGGTAGCGGCCCCTACAGGTAACGCGTTTTCATCAATGTCAAATGTAGCAGTATGTACCGGTGAAATTATTCCGCGCGCTTCATTGCGCGTTCCAAGCCTGAAAAAACAAGCCGGCATGTGCCGCCCATAATAAGCAAAATCTTCGGCCGTCATGCGCATTTCAAGCTCCTTTACTTGGCTGTTTCCCCACAGGGTTGAAGCCTCCTTTTTGCAAAATTGCGTAAGTGCCACGTGGTTAGTAAGTGCCGGGTATCCTTTAAGTATAGTCAACTCAGCCTGTCCACCGCTGGCGTTGGCCGTTTCGCGTGCAATCGTAGCCATGATTTCATGCGCCCTGGCCCTCCAGTTTTCATCCATGGCCCTGAACGTACCGGCAATTTCAACGCTATCGGGAATAATATTCGTGGCGCCTTTTCCTTCAATTTTGCCAAATGCAAGCACAGTGGGTTTTTGTGTATGCATAGCTGTTTTTTCTTCTGAAAAAGCGGTCTCCAATGCCAACAGTATTTTTGATGCTATAATGAGCGGGCTGTTGTATTGTTTAGGCATAGCTGCATGGCCGCCCTTGCCTTTAACGGTAAGGTAAATTTCATCGCTCGATGCCATGTATTCACCTTCTCTGAACCCCAGGTTACCAACTTCCATTTCGGGGAACACATGCAGGCCTAAAATGGCTTTTGGCAATGGGTTGCCCAACGCACCTTCGTTAAGCATGAGGCTTGCCCCCCCCGGTAAAACCTCCTCCCCCGGTTGAAAAACAACTATGATTTTACCGTTTATGGAATCTTCAAATTGTTTAAGTAAAACGGCTGCTCCAAGGGCACAGGTTGTATGCACATCATGCCCGCAGGCATGCATAATTCCTGCGTTCTGCGAACGATAATCACATATGTTTTGCTCCTGAATGGGTAAGGCGTCCATATCGCCTCGAATAGCAATACACGCATCACTGTTTTTTTTACCAAGGGTGGCAACAATTCCGGTTTTGACCCACCCATCGCTATAACTTATTTTATGTTTATCGAGCACAGTTTTAACAAACGCGCTGGTTTGGTATTCGTTAAACGAAAGTTCAGGATGCATATGCAAATGCCTGCGCCATTCCACCAACTGCGCCTGCATTTCACGTGCTTTTTGGGTCAATGTATTAACGTTGATCATTGAATAAGTTCATCAAATTTAAGAACTATTCAATGCAAATGAGGTTTAATATTAAGGAATGAATAAAACGGGAAAACCCAATAAACTGGCGCAGGAAACAAGTCCTTACTTGCTTCAGCACGCCTATAATCCCGTTCAGTGGTATCCCTGGGGCAACGAGGCCTGGGAAAAAGCCCGCACTGAAAACAAACTGGTTATTATCAGCATTGGTTATTCGGCTTGCCACTGGTGTCATGTAATGGAACACCAAAGCTTTGAAGACGCTGATGTGGCCGCCATTATGAACGAATTTTTTGTGAGTATAAAAGTTGATCGCGAAGAAAGACCGGATATTGACAGTGTATACATGGAGGCTGTGCAGATTATGACAGGCAGGGGCGGTTGGCCGCTTAACTGTATTGCATTGTCTGACGGCCGCCCCGTTTATGGTGGTACCTATTTTCCAAAAGACGCCTGGATAAGTGTGCTGCAAAGTACAAACGACTTATTCCTGAATCAAAAAGAAAAAGTGCTGGAATATGCCACACACCTGCAAAATGGATTGCATGAAGCG
>DASPJQ010000114.1:0-3951 GCA_035628535.1 Flavobacteriales bacterium
AAAGCTTATGAAAGCAGTAATTCAACAATGGCCGGTATATTGGGCGTGCTTATCATAATTATTGGCGCCACCGGTGTATTTGCACAGTTGCAGGCCACACTTAATTCCATATGGGAAGTTGAGGCCGTGCCCGAAAAATCGGGCCTATGGTTAATGATCAGATCACGGCTTTTTTCATTTGGTCTTATTCTTTCCATTGGTTTTTTGTTGCTCGTTTCACTTGTTCTAAGTTCTGCATTAGCGGCCCTTTCCGGTTGGATAAAAAC
This sequence comes from Flavobacteriales bacterium, assembly GCA_035628535.1. Taxonomy (GTDB): domain Bacteria; phylum Bacteroidota; class Bacteroidia; order Flavobacteriales_D; family UBA2798; genus DASPJQ01. The sequence goes on from DASPJQ010000114.1 coordinate 267, forward strand.
ACACTGGCCCGATTATATCATGTTTATTTTTCAGGCGCTTAATTTACTGGTGTCGTTTGGTATGGTTACACTTTTATTTGCATTGATATATAAAATATTGCCCGATGCAAAAATCAAATGGCGTCATGTATGGTACGGCTCATTGCTTACGGCCGTTTTATTTGAGATAGGTAAAACGCTTTTGGGACTTTATTTCGGCAAAACCGATCCGGGCGCAGGATATGGTCCTGCCGGGTCGGTTGTTCTTATTCTTCTATGGGTATCCTATTCTTCAATGATTGTTTTTTTCGGGGCCGAGTTTACCAGCATTTATACCCAAACCTACTATGGCGATGTGAAAGCTGATGAAAAAGGAGAAAAAAAATAAAATAAAATAAAAAAAACAGTCATTCCGCTGTATTGAAACAGTTTTTTTGTATATTGGCATCATAACCAATAAAACTTTACATTATGGCTAAAGGATTAAATACACAAAAAAATGTGAAAAAAGAAGCCGCAAAAACGTTAAAGGAAAAACGTGCCGAGAAAAAAGCGAAAAAAGAACAGAAAAAACACTAGCAGCCTGTTTGGGCATTAAATTAAAACTGTTGTGTAAAAGCGTGCATGAGCACAATGGCTAAAGCAAAGGCCACCAGCCAGTAATAGTGGTGGTCTCTTGTTTTATAACGGATATAGATAATAATCCATATCCCTACAAGAACCAGGGCGAATATGTAAGAAGCCTGCTCCAGTGACATACGCGAATTCTATGACTCAGTAAACGCTAATTTCCATCACTTTGTTCTACCGGTTCCTCTACACGCCTGGTGTCGGTACCTGTATTTGTATCATCTTTTTTCTTTCTGAATAACGATTGGATAAAGTTCATGCCTGTTGATTTTATGGTATCGGCATTTTTTGCAACCAAATTGGTAACGCCCATTTGAAGCATGTTTCCGAACAACCATTTTACCAGGCTTCCGCTTTTACCGAATGTAATGCGTTTTGATAGATAACCTGCCGTTAAGCTCATGCCGGCATTTACCAGGTCGTTTTTGAATTCAGAGGAATTGGCCAGGTCTTTTGCAGTTTTTTTCAAGATGCTTGAAAGGCGCATGCTTTCCATGGTTTCATGAAATACGGTTTTCAACCTTTCCTCCTGCTGATCGCGTGTTTTTTCCAGGCTTAGGATTTCGGCCTTAAGTTCGTCCAATGAATGTATTTTTTTCATAATGTACTAGCTTAACATTTGCTTGATAAAGGAGTTTTGGAATCCGTTTTTAATGTTCTGGCGAAACACTACTCCCAAAAAAAAGACCAATATTCCGTAAAAACCGGCAACAAGAAAGAATCCGTAGGTATAGTTTTGCAACTGTTCACCCAGCCAAATTGACGCTGCAATGCTCAGGATTAAAATGAACATAAAAGTAAAGAACATTACTACCAATCGCGTTACAACCGATGATACCACATCGGTAGCTTTTTCAACCGTTTTTAATTTAATAAGGTCATAATTGGTCTTGCTGTATTCTTTGGTTCTCTCATACAGCGATTCAATAAGGTTTACAGATTCTTCCATGTTGGATTGTGATTTTTTAGTACCGGTTAAACTTTTTCTTTGGCTTTTGAATAGCTTTGCATGCCGTCTTTCACGCGTTCTTTTGCATCTTCAGCCAATTCCCTTGTTCTGCTGAACAATTTTTTACGGGTTTCAGCTCCTTTGTCAGGGGCGAACAAAATTCCCAATGCACCTCCAATGGCGGCTCCAACCAGCAGCGCGCCAAGTAATTTTCCGTTGTTTTCCATTTGCTTTTATTTATTATTTAATTAATGATTAAGCTTCAAGGGTTTCTTTCCACTTGTCTTTTAAATTTTCTTTCACATTTGTTGTGCCTTCTTTCAGCTTGCCTTCAACTTCATCGGCCAATTCTTCTGCACGCCTGAAAAGACGTTTACGGGTTTCGCTTCCTTTGTCGGGAGCAAATAATACGCCTACAATACCTCCGATTGCGGCCCCAATCAGCAATGCGCTGAGCATTTTTCCTGTGTTTTCCATTATTATATAGTTTAAAAAATTAATACTTCCGGGTTAGTAAATAGCTGTAAAAGCTGCCTGTCAGAATAGGTTGTAACTACATTTAAATTTTGTTACCATCCCAATCAGGGCTTTCATTCTCAGTATTGAGCGAATTATCTACATCAAGATTGGCCTCAATATCGGGTGCTTTTTCCCGCTTCGTGCTCTTATCAGGGTCCTCGTGTGTATATGTTTTTTTCCCCGAAGCATCCCTGGCTTCAATATCAGGCCGTTTTTCGCGTTTTGTTTTATCCGGGTCGCGATCGGGGTCGCGTTCTGTTTCATCATCGTCATCATCAGCCGATGGACTCTTTTTTTTGTTCTCAGGCTTCGGATTTTTATTCGATTTATCTCTGCTAAAACCTATGGGATTTCGCTCCTGGTTCTTTTCTTTATTCTTATCCATAAAATTTCATTTTAAGGGTTAAAACAGGTCAACAATAAATAATAATAATTGCATTCATTCTGTATGCAGCAATTAAGTCAATATATGTGCCACCTGTCCGGTTAACATCCAAAAAATTGATTTTGAAGAAGCCTGATTAATGGTGTTAATTACTTCGTTCCCGATATGAGAAATGGTGAAATGATTTTATGAAATTAAGAAAAGGTGTCCCGTTGTTTTGTTTACCACGCAGATAACGTTGATTATTATGATTCGCATGATATTAACTGCTATGCGATTTACTTTTGCGCATGCCAATCAGTCATTAAAATCATTATGGCCGGCTGATATCCGGTAAGAACGCGGGTATTGTCAGTGTATTAAAAAAAGTAAAATACATTTGTTTTATAAGCAAACGCTAATCAGCGTGCTACATGCTAAAAAGAAAATCAAACACGTATTCCCATCACGCAAACATCATCAATTTGTTCCATAAAGCCTTTCCAATCATCAAACGCTTTCAACAGGTTGTGTTTTTGCTGGGCCATGCTGTCTTTATGCGCAGTAATCAATAATTCCTTGAACCGCGATTTTTTGAATTTTTTAGCATCCCTGCCGCCAAACTGGTCGGCAAACCCATCGCTGAAAACATACATGCAATCGCCTTTATTCAGCTTTATTTTATGCAGCGTGAAATCGTAATTGGGTTTATACAGGCTTGCAACCGATTTTTTATCCGGATATATTTCGATAAGATGAATGCCCGGGGTTAATTCTGACCCATTGGCAATATACTGTTGAAGATCTTCGTTTGCCTGAACACGTGCCGTTATGATCCACATGGGGTTAAACGCCCCCGCATAATAAACGGTTGTGTTTTGTTTGTCATATAAACAAATAGCCATTTCCATTCCGTCATTTGAATCTTCTTCTTTCTGGTGCTGGTGCAGGGCCTGCAATACGGCACCGTCCAATAATTTTAACACTTGTTCAGGACTGGTTACCTTGTATTCGTTTACAATTTTGTTTAGCTGGTTAATGCCTATTACCGACATGAGGGCGCCCGGTACACCGTGACCGGTACAATCAACTACCGTAAAAAGATATTGCTGTGATGATAATTTGCGGAACCAGTAAAAATCACCGCTTACAATGTCCTTAGGCTTGAAAATAATGAAGCTCTCAGGTGCCAGCTCGGCCAGTTCGTTCATTGGTGGCAGCAATGAACGTTGTATACGCAACGC
>DASPJQ010000115.1:0-10490 GCA_035628535.1 Flavobacteriales bacterium
CTGGTTTATTTGCCAATGCCAACGATGTGGGTATTTTGTTTCAAATGATGATGAATTACGGAACGTATGGAGGCGAACGGTATATTAAAGAAACTACGTTGCGCGAATGGTCCAAATGCCAGTTTTGCGAGAGTGGAAACAGGCGGGGAATTGGTTTTGACAGGCCAACCATGACCAGCAAAGGTCCAACCTGCGATTGCGTAAGCGCATCAAGTTTTGGCCATACGGGGTTCACAGGAATAACCGCATGGGCCGATCCTGAATCTGGAATTGTATATGTATTTTTAAGTAACCGATCGAACCCCGTAATGGACAACCCGAAAATCATAACCATGGGTATTCGTACACGTATACAACAGGTGTTGGTTGATGCGGTAAATTCGGCTACGAAGAGGATTGAGTAGTTTGAGATTTGAGGTCCTGACGAAGCAAAAAAAGAGTAACTTTATTTCCCACGACCAGAAATTGAGTTTCAATTACAAAATAAAATCTTACTTAACGTTCAAACTTAAGGCCAAAAACGAATACAGCCTTCACTCCCCCTTCATGTTTGAGTTGTACAACAATGTTTTTAAGAAGGCACGTAAACGAACAAGTGAGTTTGACAATGTTGAAGAAATGCGAAAAAAATTGTTGGCTGATGAAACCGAAATTGAATTTGTAAACCTGGGCGCGGGCGGAATAAAAAACAGTGTTTCAAAAAGGAAAATAAGCCAGCTTACAAAAACCACTTCCAAAAAACACAAACATGCACGGTTCCTGGCTTATCTCGCACATTATCTTCAGTCAAAAAATATACTGGAATTAGGCACATCGTTAGGGATAAGCACACTTTACCTGGCAAAAAAAAACATAGACGCCTCAATCACTACCGTTGAAGGATCAAAAGAAGTTTATAACACAGCATTAAACAATTTCAGGCTTACCGGGTTTACAAACATAAAAACCATTCACAGTGATTTTGATTCCATTTTGCCTGACCTTATCAAAAACCAACAATTTGATTTCATTTATATTGACGGCAACCATTCTTACGATGCTACTAAATGTTATTTTGAATGGTTTAAAAAAAAAGCAGGCAATGAAACCGTTATCGTGTTTGACGATATTTACTGGAGCGCTGACATGACCAGGGCCTGGAAAGAAATTTATGCCGATACAGCAGTTACCGTGTCAATTGACTTGTTTGAATTCGGTATCGTATTTTTCAGAAAAGAACTATCAAAACAGCATTTCGTGTTGAGATATTAACATATTTTTTATTTTTATATTGATTATCAATATTATAAAAACTTTGCCGGATTTTACATCACTCCTGCAACAAAATGCCTGATGCAACTTCTGGTGTATAAATGCGTCATTAAAAAAATGTATTTTTGAAAGGCATAAACTGTTATAGTATGAAAAAAATTATTCTTGCACTTACCGTTGTTATGTTTGCAACCAATGTGTTTGCACAATCAACCCTGAAACCTGTTATTGCTTCAGGCAAGGAGACCTTTAAACAAGAAGGCACAACCAGCACAACGGTATTCACGCTCGCGGCTACAAAAGCGGAAATTGAGGCCTTGCACACCAAAGCAGCCAATATGAAGAATATTAAATTGACTACAACAATTACAAAAGAGGGCATTTATTCATGCGAACTTTTTGTAAGTAATTTCAATGAAAGCAGATACGTTCAGCGCATGTTCAGTGCACTGGGTTTTTCAACGTTCAGCATTAACGGAGTGGAAAAACCCGTGAGCGAACTGAACGCAACACTTGCAGCGCTTAAGTAGTTTTTTTATACTGAATTAAAAAAGCCCGGTAAATATTTTACCGGGCTTTTTATTTAATTTCTTTCTACTCAAACAATATTCTTCAGCCAATTTTTACTGTTTCATTTTACCTGAGTAATGTTACATGGCCGGTTAATTCTTTTACGTCATCACTCAGGCTGCTTGGCGCACGCATTTTCCATACGTACACATCTTCCTTTGAGATAACACCCTTATGCGTTCCGTCCCAACCCGATTGTTTGTCGGATGTAAAGAAAATCATTTCGCCCCAACGGTTAAAAATCATGAATTCATAACCTTCTCCCTTTAGGCCTTTAACGGAAGGAATGAAAATATCGTTGGTACCGTCCCCGTCAGGTGTAAACACATTTGGAACATAAATAAGATATTCATCCATCACCGTTACGTTGTGACAAACCGTTGCAGTACAACCTTCAATCGAAGTAGCCTGTAAACACACAAGGTAATCACCTGCCTCAAAGTTGTTAAAGTTATAACTCGGATTAATGGCAATTGACGAGTCAACATTCATAAAATTCCATATATATGAAACTGAATTGGTACTTAAGTTTACAAAATTTGTATTCGGTAACAAAATGGTGGGAACAGGATTCCATGTAAATTCAGGAACCGGATCGGCATATACACAAACCACCTGGCTGAATGTGCTGTCAAATACGCACCCTTGTGCTGATGTCAGCTGGAGATTCACATCATAGCATCCAGGCGTTGTATATGTACTGCCAGCCGTTGCGCAATTGTTACTTGTGTCCCCGTTTCCAAAATCCCAGGCGCAGGCGCTACTTATAAATCCGCTGGTGTTGTTTAGGAATACAGGTGTAAGCGGGGCGCATCCTGTTGCACCGTTTATTACAATATCAATTACCGGTGGCAAATACCAGCTTACATTTACCGTTAATACAACACTGTCGGCACACTGATCCATTGCTATTACGGTATAGTTTGTTGATTGCTGGGTAGGTGTTACGGTTACGGTATCGCTTACAAGGTTAACCGGTGCCTGCCAATAATATTGATAAGGCGGTAAGCCGCTGGCAGCGCTGGCAAACAATGTTGATGAACCGCCTTCGCATACGGTGTCATTTGCACAAACAGTTGCCGTAACCTGCGGGAGTACATTAATTGCAACTGGCATTGGGCCAATTGTACAGCCATTTGCATCAGTGGCCGTAACGTTATAGGTGCCGTTAGCAGTCGGATTAATTGTTTGGGTTGAAACATCCGGAGCAATGTCCCAGTCATATGCATAATTTGGTGTGCCTCCTGAAGCAATGGCATACAAGCTGAACGGACTTGCATAACAAATGGTTGAAGCCGGTGAAACAATCATGGACAGCGGTGCCGGTTCGCCTACGAATGCAATGGAAGTAGCAGGACAGCCCGCTGCATCGGTTACAGCAATATCATAACTTCCGGTACACAACGAGCCGATTGTATTACTGGCTCCAAATACCGGGGTGCCTCCTGAAGGAACGGCACTGAATTGCGTAGATCCGGGGCAATTGATGGTTAAAGAGCCATCACAGCTTCCATTACACAAGGCATCGGTAACAACAACGCTGGTGATTGTCATTGCCGGTGGTTCATTTACGGTAGCCGTTGTGTTTATTATACAGCCATTGTCATCGGTAACAACTATTGCGTACGATCCAACACATACGCCCAAAGCCGTTGACTGGGACGAACCAGCAATGCCGCTTCCCCAGGCATAGGTATAAAGTCCTGCAACTGTTCCTCCGCTTACCACTACGCTTATGCTCCCATCACATACGCCCGCACAGGTTGCATCAACTATGTTAACCGAGGTAAATGTAAGTTGAGGCGGTTCGTTTACGGTTACAGTGGCCATAGCCTGGCAACCATTACCATCCTGCACAGCCAGGTTGTATGTATTGGCGGCAATACTTCCCAATGAAGAAGCTGCCGTAAAGGTTGACCCCCCATCGTAGCTATACGTAAAGGTTCCTGTTCCACCGGTTGCGTTAATGGTAATGCTTCCTGTAAAATCATTAAAACAATTGAGGTCTGATACGTTTGTTGTCAAACCCACTGCAGTTGGATTAATCAAATTTATGACCTGGCTGTCGGTGCATCCGTTGGCATCAATTACATCAATAGTATGTACGCCTGAACAAAGTGTATTGAATACGTTTGATACCTGAGGGGCGCCACCGTCAACCGCGTATTGCAAGGCCCCGGTACCGCCTGCAGCGGTTATTGTTGCAGTTCCATTGCAGTCGTTGAAACAAAGCGGGTCGGTAGTGAAAACAGCCGTAATAACGGGCGAGGCATTATTGGTTACAACCGTAGTCCCCGTTACCTGACAACCATTCGCATCTTCAACGGCAAGGTTATAGGTTCCTGCGTTAAGGCCAGGGAAGTTAGTTGTTGCAACAAATGGTCCGCCTGCGCCATTGATACTGTAAGTATATCCCGGCATTCCTCCGGCAACAGTTGTAAAGTCTATAATACCATTGGCAGCACCACAGGTTGATGGTGTTGGTGTAGCGGTAAATGAAACAGCAACAGGTTCAAGTATAGTTTGTGTTGAGCCAACAAGGCAACCATTGTCATCCTTGATGAGTACGTTATATGTTCCGTCACATAAACCGTTGATTATATTTGAAACCTGGTAGGTGGTGCCATTGTCGGCACTGTACTGATACCCCGGAGTACCTCCTGAGGCAGTTATAGTAATAGATCCATCGCAAACACCATTACAGGTGGCCTGCGTTGATGTATAAGATGCGGAAAGAGCCGCGGGTTGAGTAAGAGTTTCCGTTCCTGTAATTTGACAACCTGCGGCATCCTGTATGACAATTGTATATGTTCCGGCAGCCAAACCAGAGAACGAAGGAATTGCGCTGAAGGTAGCACCACCATTATTGCTGTACGTATAACCAGGGGTTCCGCCCGCAGCCGATAGTAAAATGGAACCGCTGTTATTGGCAAAGCAGGTAAGATCGGTTAAACCGGAAGTATATGAAAGCGGTGCAGCTTCGGTAAGCGTAACTTGTCCGCTTCCCAAGCATCCGTTGCCATCCATTACCATTATATCATATGCGCCCGCTGCAAGTCCTGCAAAATTCGGACTGGCCTGATACGTTAACCCATTATCAATGCTGTATTGATACACACCGTTTCCACCGGTCACACCGCTTATGGTTATGCTTCCTGTTGCACCACTGTTGCAGGCAATGTTGGTTGAATTAACGCTAAATAAAATTGAATCAGGTTCGGTGATGGTAAACGGAATAGTGAAAATGCAAAAACCGTTATCAATAATGGTAACAATGTGGCTTCCGGCACACAAACCAGTATAATTTCCGGTTAATCCAAACACCCCATTTAAATCAAGCTCATATTGAATTGGAGGGGAGCCGTTCAATGCGTGTGTTTGCACAGTACCATCGCAGCTTCCAAAACAGGTTGCAGGGGTAACAGCATCAAGAATACCGTCCATTTCCACATCGTTTACACCTACAAATAATTGTTCAATGCAGCCATCGGCATCTGTGACTTCAATTAAATAACCGCCAGCTACAAGGCTGGAGAACAAACCGGTGGGCTGAGGGCCTACGCCTATGGTAACATTGGTATAGGAATAGGGCGCGGTTCCGCCTGAAGCGGCTACTTCCAGGCTTCCATCATTAAAACCGCAATGCGACTCAGTTGTATCAACGATGTTAATGGCATATCCTGGCGGATCGACCAATGTTTGTGTCACAGTAGTAGTACATCCGTTGGCGTCCTGTATGGTAACACCGTACGGTCCGTCACACAAACCGGTAAAAACATTGGAAACCTGGAAAGGTGTTGGAGGCGTTGCACCGGGTGGATCTACTGAATAGGTAAATGAAGGCGTACCACCCGATGGAGGATTTATTGTAATTGTACCATCGCAAATACCAGGGCAAACAGGATTGGTTACTGTATAAGTTGCGGTAATAGGAGCTGGTTGTGTTATCACTACGGTTGAGTTGGCCAGGCAACCGTTGGCATCTTTGATCACTACAAAAATTGTCCCGGCACACAATCCTGTCATTGGATTGGAAGAACTAAACGTTACACCATTATTGCTGGAAAAGGTATACGAAGGGGTGCCCCCCGAGGGCGTAACTGTAATGGTTCCGTCACAAACACCATTGCAGGTTGCATTTGTTTTTACAGTTGTGTACGTTAATGCTGTTGGCTGAGTGATGGTAAACGTTGTTGTGCCCGTACAACCGTTTGCATCGGTTACCGTTGCCGTGTAATTTCCTGCCGGAAGATTAACAAAAGAATTCGAGCTTTGCGGTCCTACGGGAGGTGTTGGTCCGGCCAGGTCAACTGTGTAGGTATACGCAGGTGTTCCACCGGTCACTCCAATGAGGGCAGTACCGTTAACGCCACCGAAACAACTTACATTACCAACTGACAGAACAGAAGCTGTTGGTGCAGCAGAACTCCCAATTGTAACCGAAAGCGTTTGGGTACAACCGTTAGCATCTTTTACAGTTGCAGTATATGTACCTGCTGCGAGCGAGCCGAATGTTGAAGAAGCGCCAAAAGCGCCTGCTCCTAACGCATAAGTATAACCAGGTGTTCCCCCACTGCCCGCAACAGTAAATGAACCATTGGCAGCTCCGCAGGTTGAAGGTGTACTTGTAGTTAAACTAATATTTAATACCGGTGGATTATTGAGCGTAGCTGTTGTTGTAAAGGTACAGCCATTGGCGTCCTTTACCGTTAGGGTAAAAGTGCCTGCCGCTAATCCTGTAAAAACATTGGAGCCTCCAAAAGAGCCTCCGTTTATAGAATACTGCAAGGCACCAGTTCCACCGCTGGCATTTACGGTAATTTGTCCATTTGTGCTTCCATTACACAGGGGATGAACCAGGGTTGTGGTCGCATTCAGCGCAACAGGATTTGTAATGGTTACATTGGCAGTTGCCACACAACCTGATGCGTCGGTCATGGTCACAGTATAAGCACCCGCTGGGACACCCGAAGCCGTTGCAGTAACCTGTACTGGTATAGTATTCCAACTATACGTAAAACCGGCAAGACCTGTTGGTGTTGCAGTTACTGTACCTGTTGTTCCACCGGCACACAACGGATTTGTTCCATTTGCTGCCACACTGCAGCATGGAGGCCCCGGATTAATTGTAAATGTACCCGTGTTTGAACAACCTCCTGACCCGGTCACGGTGTAGGTATATGAACCATCAGGCAGGTTTGTAAAATTAGCCACTGCACCGGCCGTATTGGCCTCTATTACTGTGGCCGTTGCAGGACCGGTAATGGTTACTGTGTAAGGTCCTGCACCAACTGCATTATCAATGGTCACTGAACCATTGTTGTATCCGGCACACGTTTCGGCAACGGGTGTAACGGTTGGACCGGTAGAAGCTGCAACCGTTACGGTTTGAGTAGCCGCGGGCGTGCATGATAAGGCATCACTTACTGCAACGGTATATGTACCGGCACAAAGTCCGGTAACTGTTGCGGTTGTTCCTACAACTGTGCCCGAAGCGTTGGTCCAGCTATACGTGAACGGGCCCGTGCCCGAAGTAACCGTAGCTGTTACCGATCCGTTGCATCCGCCACACGTTGTAGGCGTAGCGCTGGCCGAATAGGCAATGGCACTTGTAGAGCAGAATAGTCCCTGGTATTGAAGAAATATACCTGAATCGTAAATACAGTCCCCTGCATCGGCAATGGTTATTACATAATGATATGTTGAACACGGTATAACGTTCAGTGTGCTCACCAATCCATCCGTGTACCCATCATATTGCATAATGCCGGCTGTATTTGTATTGTAAAAGGTTGGATTAACGCCAGCATTTACGTTATCAATACTCACCACTACTCCACCCGGAAGTACAGCCACATTTTGGTTAACATAACTTCCCCCTGAAGGATTAGGGCCACTCACAAAAATTCCGAATGCATCATTGAAAGACGAGGAAACATACTCGGGATATTCCTCAGAACCGAAACAGAAATTAATGCTTAACGTATTGCATTGTGGCACAATATCAAATTCAATTGTACACGGGTCTCTGTAATTTTGTGGCTGGGCCGCATCCAATATCGGATTTTCGTTTATGGTACTGCTGTGGCAAAAGCCAGCGCTTCCCGTTGAGTTAGGACCATCAGCCCCTGCTGCCGTGCCTGTTGTCATAACAATGCCACCTGACGTCATGCCACTTGTTCCCAACGAACCGGAAAATGTTCCATAAGCCGTAGTAGGACAATTAATGGTTAATCCTGAAACCGTCACCCCGGGACCAAACAGGTTGGCCGTAATTGCTGCGGTACCTCCGCCAGGAGTGATTGTAATTTGCGCGTTGGCTTTAATCTGAAAAAATACTGCGCCAAAAAGGAGTAAATTTTTTTTCATACACCTGGGGTTTTAAAATGCCGTGAAACTTGGGTTAGGTTGTTTTAAAGATAACGTTTTTTCTGAATTTCAGGCAGGAAAAATTAAATAACAGGCTATAACTTTATCGAGGGTTTCTTCGTACTTAATGGCTGTTTGATCTGGCGATTGCTGAAAGACACCTGTTTATGCTAAATCGTTTTTTAAATTTCCAACCACTCCTTCGATCAACGGTTGAAAACAACCTTATTAATTGATTACAAATGATTTTAAACCAATGAAAAAAGTAACTGTATAATTTTAAAAACCCTGAAACATTATAAAAAATTGTATTTTTGAAAAAACAGGTTACTTCCACTAAAAAAAATATGTCATGAAAAAATTTATTTCCGCATTCATCGTGGTTCTTTTGACAAGCGGTGTGTTTGCCCAGTCAAATCTTAAACCTGTTATTGCCAATGCCAAAACGAGTTTTATACAGAAAGGCACCACCAGCACAACCGTGTTTACGGTTGAAGCTTCGTCCGATGAAATTAAAATCCTGAAAGAGCAGGCTGTACATATTACGAATATTAAATTGGATGCCGATAAACAAAAAGGAAATGTTTACGCATGTAAACTCACAATCACCGACCGTAACGAAAGCATGTACGTTCAACGAATATTTAGCGCACTCGGTTTTTCAACGTTCAGCATTAACGGAGTAGAAAAACCCGTGAGTGAACTGAGCGCAACACTTGCAGTGCTTAAGTAAATTTTTTTATACTGAATTAAAAAATCCCGGTAAATATTTACAGGTTTTTATTTAACCCCCTACTCAAACAAATATTCTTCAGCCAATTCTTATTGTTTCATTTTACCTGAGCAATGTGACATGCCCGGTGTATTCTTTTATGTCTCCATTCAGGTTGCTGGCCGCTTTAATTTTCCAAACATACACGTCCTCTTTCGAATTCATTGCTTTATGCGTTCCATCCCATCCGCTAAGCTTATCATTGGTAAAGAAAATCATTTCACCCCAACGGTTGAAAACCATCATCTCATAACCCTGGGTCTCAACACCTTTTACAAATGGCAGAAAAACATCGTTTGTTCCATCCCCGTCAGGTGTAAATACATTGGGCACGTAAATGAGGTATTCATCAAGTAACGTAATGTATTTGCAAACTTCGGCAACGCAGCCTTCATTTGAAGTGGCCTCAAGGCAAACGCGGTAATCACCTGCTTCAAGGTCACTAAAATTATACGTTGGATGCACAACCGCTGTGCTGTCTATTCCCATAAAGTTCCATTTATAGGAAACAGCATTTGTACTTAAATTGGTAAAATTGGTTGTTGGTAACAGAATGGTTGGAACAGGGTCCCACGTAAAATCCGGGAAAGGATCGGCATGTACACAAACAACCTGGCTGAATGTACTATCAAACAAACAACCCTGTACTGATGTTAATTGAAGGTTTACATCATAGCATCCCGGTGTGATATATGTACTGCTTGCAATTGGGTTTGTGCTCGTATCACCGTTTCCAAAATTCCAGAGACAGGCAGAACTTATATGTGTGGGTACACTATTCGTGAATACAGGTGTTAAAGGCGCGCAACCGTTTGCCCCGTTTATTAAAACATCGAATACGGGCGATTGGTACCAGCTAACGTTAACCCCTAAGACAACACTGTCACTGCATTGGTCCATGGCTATAACCATATAGTTGGTTGATGATTGGGTTGGCGTTACCGTAACCGTGTCGTTTACCATGTTACAGGGTGCAAGCCAGTGGTACTGGTAAGGTGGTAAACCACCGGTGGCGTTGGCGTATAACTCCACCGGTTGCCCTTTGCAAATGGTATCAGCAGGTGCAACGGTGGCCACAATTTGCGGAATAACATCAACTGTCACCGGCACCGGTCCTATTGTACAACCGTTTGCATCAGTAGCCGTTACATTGTACGTTGTTGCAGAAGTTGGATGTATTGTTTGCGATGACACATCGGTTGCAACGTCCCAATCATAGGTATAAGCTGGAGTGCCTCCGGTGGCAACAGCAAAAAGGCTAAACGGACTGGCATAACAAATGGTTGCATTGGGTGAAACTGTCATTGATAGTGCAGCAGGTTCATTAATGTATACATTTGCGGTTGCAGGACATCCTCCTGCATCGGTTACCGAAACATCATATGACCCCGCGCAAAGCGACCCAATGGTATTTGAAGGTCCATACGAGGCTGGCGAACCTGTTGGAACGGCACTGAACTGTGTAGCCGCGGTGCAATTGATGACCAATGATCCGTCACAACTTCCGTTGCACAAAGCATCGTTAATT
>DASPJQ010000116.1:0-1476 GCA_035628535.1 Flavobacteriales bacterium
ATGATTTTGTCGCTGAGGATTTGATGCGGCAAATAAATGATGCGGGTAAAGATGAAATAGTTCTGCGAGTTAACAGCGGCGGCGGCCAGGTATTTGCCAACTATGGTATTTGCGCAAAAATGGCTGAGCACGGAAATGTGATGTGTAAAGTGGATGGCATTGCAATGTCATCAGCGGCAAACCTCCTGTTTTATGCGAGCAAAGTTGAGTGTCTTGACACAAGCGTGTTTTTATTTCACCGTGCCGACATGTTTTGCGAAAATGATCAGGATAAGGAGTTTTTAGCTAAGGTTAATTTAGACCTGAAGAAAAAAATGCTGATGAAGGTTAACGCTGATCTCTTTAAAGAGTGTTGCGGTGTTACCATCGATGAGATGTTTAGTGCAGAAAGCCGGATCGATGTAATCTTAAATGCCAAGCAAGCGAAGCAAATCGGTTTGGTTAATAAGATCGTAAAACTCACTCCGAGTGAAAACGAAAGGATTGAGGCTTACAATCGCCGTTACAACATCGCCGCAAATTCAAACGATAATCCAAACAAAAATTCAAATACTATGACAATTGAAAAACTCAAAGCCGAACATCCGGCTGTATACCAACAGATTTTTGAGCAAGGTGTAACCGCTGGTGTTAGTAAAGAGCGCGACCGCGTAGGTGCATTTATGGCATTTGTTGAACTCGATCCAAAGGCTGTTAAAGAGGGGATTGTAAAAGGTGAGAACATGTCCGAAACACAGCGCAGTGAGTTTGCAATTAAAGTAATGAGTAAAGTGCAGTTGGAAAAAACGGAGACTGATGGTGGTAAAAAAGCCGTAACCACCGGAGGTAGCGATGCTGAGGTTGCTGCAAAAACTGAGAAGGAAAAGGAGCTCGCTGCATATTCTGAGTCGCTCGACAAGCGCCTGGGCTTAAAAAAGTAATTGAAAAATTAAAGTAATCATTTTAAAAAACGAGATATGAGTTCACAAAGCGTAACAAACAACGGCAAGCAATTGCACGTTAAAACAGATACCTCCAAAATATTTATTTGGGACAATCGCTATAAAGCCGAGCCATATAACAACTCCGCTTATGATGCCGTAACGCTGAAAGCCGGAACAGTAATGGGCCGTGTTACAGGCACCGGTTATATTAAGCCGTTGCGCTCAACATACAGCGATGGTGCTGAAATACCTGTTGGAATTTTGGCGGAGGACGTTGAGGTTGCAGGCGGTGCGCTTACAAATCTGCAAATCTGCAACTATGGTGATGTTGTTGAGGATAAATTGATTTTCGATTTATCAACCGATAACCTGGACACCACAGTAAGCAGCCAGCGTTTACGCGACCGGATTCATAACGTAGGAATCAGGTTGATCAGCAACACTGAAATGACGGATTACGATAACTAAACATCGGTATTTGGTAAGTAAAAAAATTCAATAAACTAAAAAAACAGCGATATGCTAATTAATACAACTGATGCCCTGGGGCTTT
>DASPJQ010000117.1:0-12566 GCA_035628535.1 Flavobacteriales bacterium
ACTCACCCCACAACCCCAGCGGGGCCATTTTATCGGGTAGTGATATCAAAGAACTTGAAAAAATTGTAAAAGGAACCGGTATTATCATTTTGAGCGATGAAGTGTACGAACATTTGGTGTTTGACGGTCAAAAACACCTAAGCATGGCCACAACCTCCGAATTGGCCTCACGATCCATTATTGTAGCATCATTCGGAAAAATATTTCACGTTACCGGTTGGAAAATGGGCTATATGGCCGGTCCGTCCAACCTCATGGCCGAGGTACGCAAGGCGCACCAATACCAGGTTTTTTGCTGCAACACCCCGGCACAACACGCCATAGCCGAATACCTGCAGCAGGAAAAAACGTATATGGAGCTGAATGATTTTTACCAGGCCAAACGCGATTATTTTTTACAAGGCATCAAGCAATCAAGGTTTACCGTTGTTCCAACAAAAGGCACATATTTCCAGTTGCTTGACTATTCTCCCATTTCAACGGAAAACGATGTTGAATTTGCCAAACGCCTTACCACCGAGTATAAACTTGCCTCCATACCGGTTTCCGTGTTTTACAATACCAAAACCGACCAGCATTTGCTTCGTTTTTGTTTCGCAAAAAAAGAAGAGACCCTTGACAAGGCCATTGAAATCCTGAATAAAATATGAGTGACCAGTTACGCATAACCCTTGTGCAATCCAACCTTGTTTGGGAAAACAAAACCAAAAACCGTGCACAGTTTGATAAACTGCTTGCAAAGGCTAAAAAAACCGATGTCATTATTTTGCCCGAAATGTTTTTAACCGGGTTCAGCATGAACGCCAAACCGCTTGCCGAAACCATGGACGGTGAATCGGTAAAGTGGATGAAAACAAAAGCGAAAAAACTGAAGGCCGTGATTTGCGGCAGCCTCATCATCAAGGAAAATAAAAAAAATTACAACCGGTTTGTTTGGGTCATGCCCAATGGCGAAACCTATACCTATGATAAACGGCATTTGTTTTCACCTGCCAACGAACACAAGCACTATACACCCGGAAATGATAAAGTGTTGATCCATTACAAAGGCTGGAACATTGCTCCTTTTATTTGTTATGATTTACGGTTCCCGGTTTGGAGCAGGAGCGTACGGGCCGAAACCGATTTAATGATTTACGTGGCCAACTGGCCCGCACCACGCAACAACGCCTGGAAACAACTTTTAATTGCACGCGCCATTGAAAACCAATGTTACGTAGCCGGTGTAAACCGCATTGGAAAAGATGCCCGCGGCATTGACCATTATGGAAGCAGCCGCGTTAGTGATTTTCTTGGAAAAACCATTTTAAAAGGTCACAAATCGCAATCATGGGTAAAACAAATTACCCTCGACAAGAAGCCGATGGATGAGTACCGGCAAAAGTTGCCTTTTTGGAGAGATGCCGATGCGTTTGTTATAAAATAAAAAAGAAGGCTTTTACGCCTTCTTTTGATAAAACATAAAACCAATATTATTACTGTGGAATTTTGCTTGTAACAGGTTTCTTTTTTTCTTCCTTTTTCATTTTTAATTTACCATTTACCAACTGGAATTCATAATGTTCGTTCACGGTACTCATTTCTTCACCATCATACGTGCTATTCTCCACAACATCCAGGGTCAGCAAGCCTTTTTCATTAATTGAGCTTGTAACAAACCGGTCCATGTGCGATGGCGGATCGCCTGCCGACATATTTTCCCCCATTTTAAAACTCTGGGTCACTTCTCCTTTGTAAATTACCGAGCCGTATGCATTGTTCAAGCTGAAGTGAGGACAGGCCGGGAAGCTTGATGCACGAAGCGCCCAAACCAATACCCAGGTATCTTTGTCCACATTTAAAGAGGCCAACGGGTAAGCAACTGAAGTTTGCGTATTGCCCGGTTCCAGTGCTTCGCAATATTCCTTATATGCTCCTGCTCTATGCACCGAATCAATTTTGTAATAATCGCTAAGCTCCACTTCTACTTCGTCTGTCAAATCGTGTTTGAGCCAATTTACACTTAGCATTTTCACATCGGCACTTGACAGCGAGTCTTCCATAACCTTATCTTCAATTTTTAAAAGCGTGGTGTCAACCTTATAAGGCCATTCCTGGAACTGTCTGATTTTTGCAATCAATGATTGCAGTTCGGGGGAAATGGTATAAGCGGCCGCAGTGGATGTGCTGTCGGTTTTTTCTTTTCCATCGGCTTTACTGCCACAAGAGGTCATGGTTGACGATATGAAGGCCATGCTTGCAACCGCAAAAAATCCGGCCAGGGAATAAGTTTTATGCATAAGTAAGGTTTTAATGCTGGTATAAATATAGTAGAAATCGACACCTCTGTACGGGTTTTTTAGCCGCTTTTTATGCGTGAATAACAGACATTTGGTATTTTTCCTACGGTTCAACCCCTGTTTTTACCGCTTCGGGGCCGGAATTTTGGTCATCCCCCCTGATGCTTTTTCTTTGTATGGCTTTACTGGCATTATGAAAACAACCGTGACCATTTTACTTCTATGCTTATGCATACCCGCAAGACCACAATTGGTTATTACCGGTTTTGAACAGGTACTTGAAATGGGCAAAAAACAAAACCGTGATTTGCTTATTGCAGCAGAAAAAAATACCGTGGATGCGCTTTCACAAAAAGCAGCACTGGCGCCTTTGTTGCCGCAGGTCAAAAGCATCACGGCATTGGATTATAATTTTGCCCTTCCCACGCAATTGATACCCGCGCAGTTTTTAGGCGGGAAAGAGGGCGAATACCAAAAAATACAATTCGGCACCACGTATAATTTAACAACCGGAGTTGAAGCTGCCATGCCTTTAATCAATCCCTCGGCCTGGACCGAAATGCATATTGCCAGGCTTACCCGGCAAATGGGTGGGCTCAACAATAAAAACGTTGCGCATGAAATTGAAAAAAACCTTGCCAGGGCTTATTATTATAGCCTGGTTTCGTTTAAAGCCATGGAAATATCGGCCCGCAACCTTGCAGCCAACGATTCAATTTATCAAAGCGCCAGGAACAAATATGAAGCAGGGGTAATGGAGCAGTTGGATTTTAACCGGCTTTACAATTTGTTTATACAGGTGCAGGCACAGTACGAACAAAATAAGCTGGCATACAAAAAAAATCTTTTAGGTTTAAAGTACATGCTGGGTGTTGATACCAGTGTAACGGTTGAATTCAATGCCAACCTTACCGTTCCCACTGGAACAATAGCATCAATTACCCAAACCAATTTTTATTTGTTGCAATACAAAGAACTGGCCCTCATGCAAAGCAAACTTTATTTGAAAAAAGACAAATTGAAATATGCGCCTGAGGTCAGCCTGTTTGTGCGTTACCAGACGCAGGCGCAACGCAATGAATTTGATTTTTTCGATACTGATAAAAGCTGGTTCAATATTGGTGTTGCCGGCCTGCGCATTGACTGGCCCCTTTTTACCGGTTTTGCACGCAACACGACCATAAAGCGTTCGCAACAACGCGTAAAAATAGCGGAGCTTGAACTGGAAAATGAACGGCTAAAAACAGCCAATGACAATGCCGAGACAATGATGAATTACAGGACCGCACAAACTGTTTTTGCCAGCAACGTATCGGCCCTGGAACTGGCAACGCAAAACATAACCATTGCCATGGAAAAATATGCCCAGGGCGTTTTCGGCATTGACCAGTACCTGAACATTTACAACGAATCGCTGCAAATGCAAAATAATTACGTGCGTGCATTATCTGAACTTTTAACCTGGCAAACCATTGTTGAACTTAAAAACAAACAATAAATGAAACTTTTTTTACCTGCCGTCCCATTTATATTCCTTTACAGTTGCGGCACAAGAACAACAACCGTAAACCCGGTTTATATGCCGGTAACCGAAGCCGTGTATGCCTCGGGGAATATTTATCCTGAAAACGAATACAAGGTATACGCCAATGCCGATGGCATTTTACTCAAGGCGTTTGTTGCCGAAGGCGATAGTGTTCGAACGAACCAGGTAATGTTTCATATTGAAAACGAAGTGCAGGACGTACGTTCGCGCAATGCTGCTGAAATTTACAGCACTGCGGTTGAAAATTACGGTGAAAACTCCCCGGCTTTAATGGAAATGAAATCGGCTTTGCACACGGCCAAAACAAAACTTGCAAATGACTCGCTTAACTTTACACGGTACGAAGCCCTATTCAAAAAAAATGCCACTTCACAAAGCGAGCTTGACCGCATGAAACTGGCTTATACCAGTTCACGCAATGATTATGAAATGAAAAAAAACGCGCTGCAAAAATTGCGTAACCAATTGTTTGTTGAGTTGCAAAATGCCGAGACCCAATACCGGAGCAGCAGCATAGAAAATGCCAACTTCAGCGTTAAAAGTTTACTTAACGGCATGGTATACGAAGTGTATAAGAAAAAAGGCGAGTCGGTTCGCAGGGGTGAGCCTGTAGCTTTAATAGGAGATTCAAAACGCATTTATGCACGATTGGTAGTGGACGAACTGGATGTGGCCCGCATCAAAAAAGGCCAGCAGGTACTTATTCGCATTGACTACGACAAAGAAAAAATATACAAGGCCACTGTATCCAAAATTTATCCCAAGCTCAGCAAAGAAGACCAATCGTTCAGGGTTGATGCCGTTTTTAATGACGATCAGCCCCCGGTTTTATATGGCTTGACGCTTGAAGCCAACATTGTGATTTCAGAAAAAAGCAAGGCTTTGACCATTCCCAAATCGGTTATCCAGGAAGGTGACAGCGTACTGGTTTTGGAAAATGGCGAAGAACGGAAAATAAAAATAAAACGCGGGATTGAAAACCTTGAACTGGCCGAAGTGGTTTCGGGCCTCACCGAAAAATCGGAAATTATTGTAAAAAAATAATCATGGCCTTAAAACTTGATATAAACATAGCCAAAACGCATTTGTTTTCGCGGAAACGGCAAACCATCATTGCATCATTGGGCGTTACGTTTGGAATTGCCATGTTCATTGTCATGATCAGTTTTATGACCGGTGTTGACCACCTGCTGGAAGAAACCACCCTGACCGCCACGCCACACATCCGCATTTACAAAGACGTTGAAGCCGCGTCAAAAACCATTCTTGACGATGTCAATAAAAACCATTTCAATGTGGTGCATCATATTAAACCGCACGGTGAACAACTCAATTTAAAAAATGGCTTAAACATTGCCATGCTTATTGAAAAAGACCCTGCCGTAATGGGCGTATCGCCCCAGCTCACTTCACAGGTATTTTACAACTTCGGACCTACACAATTAGGGGGAAGTATTTCGGGCGTGAACATTTTAAGCGAAGACAAATTATATGGGATTCGAAAAAAAATAAAATCAGGGTCGCTTGAAGCATTGCTTTCTTCCAATGACGGCATTATTATGGGGAAAGGCCTGGCCGATAAATTGAACGTTAAAACGGGAGACCGTGTTCAAATTACAACACCACGCGGCAATACCATGCAGGTACGCATAGTGGGTACATTCAAGTTTGGCATTGGCACCATTGACAACATGCGGAGCTACGCCAACATTTCAACCGTACAAACCATTTTACAGCGCGACACGCGATACATTACCGACATCCATGTAAAGCTGAAAGACATGGACAGGGCACCCGAGTTCGCTGCACAATACGCACAACAATTCGGTTACAAAGCCGAAGACTGGCAAACGGCCAATGCAACCATTCTCATCAGCTTTACCATCCGGAAAGTGCTTACCTACGTAGTGGTTACCACGTTATTAATAGTAGCAGGTTTTGGTATTTACAATATTATGAATATGACTATTTACGATAAAATGAAGGACATTGCCATTTTAAAAGCCACTGGCTTTGAAACCATAAACATTATACGCGTATTTATTTTCCAGGCGCTTTTCATTGGTATCATGGGCGGGCTGTTAGGTCTTTTAATTGGTTTCCTTATTTCGCTGGCACTTTCCAACACACCGTTTGACGGAGGAGAGTTTTTAAGCGTTGATACGTTCCCGGTCAACATGCAGGTTAAATATTATATTTTTGGTATGATGTTCGGGGTTATTTCCACCTTGCTGGCCGGGTATTTCCCCGCGCGTAAGGCCTCAAAAATTGACCCGGTAAATATTTTAAGGGGATGAATATGGAAACCGTACTCAAAACAAACCATATTGTCAAATATTTTCACGAACCTGAAACGTTCAAAGTGCTTGATGATATTAATTTAAACGTAAACCGTGGTGAGTTCTTAACCATTACAGGCAAATCAGGTTGCGGTAAATCCACCCTGTTGTATATTTTGTCGACCATGGATACGCTTTATGAAGGAGAGCTTGAAATTGCCGGGCAAAAACTTACAGGTAAATCGCAAAATGAGCTGGCGCGTTTTCGCAACAAACACCTTGGGTTTGTTTTCCAGTTTCACTACTTATTACCCGAATTTACAGCCCTTCAAAATGTAATGATTCCCGGGTTAAAGTTGGGCCGGTATACGAAGGACGAGGTGGAATACCGCGCCATTGAAAAATTAAAGTTGCTGGAAATGGATAAATTCGCTGTAAAAAAAGCCAACAAACTTTCAGGCGGACAGCAGCAACGCGTGGCCATAGCAAGGGCCCTCATCAATGATCCCGATATTATCATGGGCGATGAGCCAACGGGGAATCTTGACAAAAAAAACACGCACAATGTATTTGCCATTTTTAAAAATTTATCTTTAAGCCATAAACAAACCATTATTGCTGTTACGCACGACCCTGAATTTGCCGAAAACAGCGACCGTGTAATTGAAATGAGTGACGGACAAATTATCGCCCCATGACGTTAAAAAAAAGGTTCGTATATACCTACATTGGCATTGCTGCTGCTTCCCTAATAGGGCTGTTTGCACGTTCCATTGTATTTCCTGATTGGTCATTCAACAAACATTTGTGGGTTACGGGTATCAATTTTCTGTTGCTGGCCGTGGTTATTGAAGCCCATTTGCTGCTCCACTTCACCTTAAACAAATTATTACCTTTTGAAAAAGGGCTTGTGCGCAGAATTATTCCGCAATTGCTTATTTCAGCTGGTGTTGTCAAGCTCATTCACTATTTGCTTTTTCCGCACGTATCGCAAGCGCTGGGCTTTGAAAACGATTCCATGTTTTTTGTCCTTACCACCCTGGCCCTTGTACTCATGTCAGTTCTCATTAATTCAATCCTCATCGCCTCGTTTTTTTTCGTACGGTGGCGCGAAACAGCTTTAAAAACCGGGCGTCTTGAAAAAGAAAAAGCGCAGGTACAATTTGAAGGATTGAAAAACCAGTTAAACCCGCATTTTTTATTCAATTCAATGGCTTCGCTCAACAGTCTTATTAAAGAAAATCCCGAACTTGCCTCAAAATACCTTCAACACCTGTCAAAAGTATACCGGTATGTTTTGCAACACGACAGCGGTTCAACGGTTCCCCTGAGTACCGAAATAGAGTTTTTACAGAATTACATTTTCCTGCTTAAGACCCGTTTTGAGAATATGGTTGAAGTTAAAATTGAAATCGACCCTGAAGCTATGTACTTAAAAATTGTACCTGTAACGTTGCAAAACCTGTTTGAAAACGCCATTAAACATAATATGATAACTGAAAACAGTCCCTTAAAAATTAATATCCATACCCAAAACAATTACCTGGTAGTTGAAAACAACCTGCAACCCAAAAAGCTGGTGGAGACTTCAAACGGCATGGGTTTACAGAAATTAAAATCACTTTACCAATACCTTGATGCGACCCCATTGGTTGTAGAAAGCGACCGTGAAAAATTCAGGGTAAAAATTCCCTTACTGCATTGATATGAAATACCCGTGTACCCGCTAACTCAAAAATATATAACATGGGAATACCGTGTGACTCCCGCTAGCTGTCGGGATTAAAAACAAATAATGCTCATATGAATGTTGTTATTATAGAAGACGAACCCCTTGTAGCGCGCGAAATGCAGAAAAGCATAGTACGCATTGATGCTTCCATTAACATAGTGTGCGTACTTACAAGTGTAAGAGACGCCATGGCCTGGTTTGGCAAAAACGAGGCCCCTGATTTAGTTTTTTCGGGCATACAATTGTCTGATGGAATAAGTTTCGACATTTTTGAAACGTTGAAAACCGATGTACCCATTGTGTTCACAACTGCGTTCAGCAATTATACGCTGCGCGCGTTTAAGCTCAACAGCGTTGACTATCTTTTAAAGCCCATTGATGCCGATGAATTGAAACGTACGCTTGAGAAATTCAAAAAAATAAATACGTACACGCAGAAATTACCGTATAGCGAAATGATCAGGCAGGTGCTGATTGATTACACTACAAAAGACCTCAAAAAATTCAAGCAACGTTTTTTAACCCACCAGGGCAGTTCCATTATTCCGGTTGACGAACCTGAAGTTAGCATGTTCAGTTTTGAAAAGATCGTGCTATTGCACACAAAATCGGGTAAACAACTGGTAACCGACTATGAAAGTTTAGACGAACTTGAGGATTTAATCGACCCATCGCTTTTTTTCAGGGCTAACCGGCAGCATATTGTACACATTGATGCTATTGAGAGCATGAAGCCGCACCATACGGGAAAGTTACAGGTCATGTTAAAAAATCCCTTTGTTGAAATCTCGGTAAGCCGTGAAAAGGCCCCGACCTTCAAACAATGGTTTGAAAAGGAATAAATTATATTTTTACCTAACTATAACTTCTTATTGTTAACATAAAGTTTACATTGTTTTCCTTGTCAATCGGCCCACAGGTATTAACTTGGCCTTATCTTAAATCCTTGATATGAATTTTGCTTCAAAATGGCCACTCGTTGTATCTTCACTTTTAATGATTGCGTTGGCTGCTTACCTGTTGGTGATGTAGAGGTCGCTTTTCAATTCCCAACAGTACCTGTTATCCTAATAAGTCTTTCATCCCTATCACCGCCATATTTCTTCCTGTAACTCCGCATTCTTTGCGGTGTGAGAAAAACAAATCGTTGTGATTAATGGTGCAATAAGGCAACACTTCAATGTGATTTTTTGTAATGCCAAAATCAATCAATTGCTGGGCATTGGCGCTTTTAAGATCCACAAAATATTTTTCACCCGCACTGTTTTTTTTATGCGTTTCATCAAACTGGTCTGCTACTTCTTTACCTACTTCAAAAGCATTGTAACCAATGCAAGCGCCTACAAAAGCATAACACCCTGCCGGATCAGTATTGAATTCGGCTTTCATTTTTTCAAGCGTTTTTGCCACAATTCTTCCGGCAGTACCGCGCCATCCTGCATGAATGGCTGCTACCGCTGCATTTTTTTTATCAAACACAAGAATGGGCGTGCAATCGGCAACCGATACCGACAGGTAAATGTCTTTTTTGTTTGTAATCAACGCATCATAACCCTCGGTAATAACCGGTTCGTTTACTACCATTACTTCGGTGCCATGAACCTGTTTGCTTAAGGCCAGTTTTTCCGGTGAAATACCCAAGGCGCTAAAAAACAATTCACGGTTTTTTTGAACGTGCTCAGGATTATCGTTGGTTGATTTACCCAGGTTGAGCGAACTATAAGGCGCCTGGCTCACGCCACCTTTGCGGGTGCTAAGAGCAGCAACAACCATGTTACGATTAAAAATAGTGGGTTGAATATGCATTCTTAAAAATACAAAAAAAGCATTGCCGTTTTAAATTATTTCGCGGCAAAACATTAAAGATTATTTCTCCGGCTCCCTGCCTTCTTTAACCGGTTATATATGGTTCCTTTATCTGGTCTATAACGGGTTCATAATGATATACGCCTGCTATTACGGCACCAATCATTACAATAAGCAGTGCATAAACCAGGAACCCATATTCAAGGGGCGCCTCGCCATTGCGGTATTTGGGCAAGGGATTGGTCATAGCAAATATTGAAATAATAAGCAATGAAAATATAAGCCCTACCACCAGCAGCGGTAAAACAGATATTCCCCAGATATTTGGTCCTGTAGGCGCCAGCCATAATTGTGCGGCAAAACCGGCAAAAAAAATGATCAGAAAAAACACAAACAACCCGCGGCTTCCAAGCAATATTGAAAATAGTACGGTAACCAGTACCGCCAGCAGAAATGAGGATAAAATGAAATAATAATTCATACTACACTTTTTTACAAAGGTATGAACCCAAAATCGCATTTATGGCTTGAATAGGCTAACGGGGATGAATCATAGCCATAAGGCTGAAATAAAGGTCCGGAAATTCTTAACTGAACTACTCAATTTTTAGCTCTAAAAACAACACATTCTCTAAAACAAGCCACACTTAATCAAATTCTACCTTTACCCAATCATATTCACCAACTTTGGGTCAGCCGGCCCCGTAACACTCCTTAAAACAACAACAAAATGAAACTTTTACTACTGCCCGCCCTGGCGTTGATCCTGGGCAACCGAATCAAACAACCGCAAATTTCTAACCTAGCCTTAACCGATCTGGCCAAACAAATCCCTTTAAGTGCCATTGCATACACCGATTCCTTGTACAGCTATCAAAGCGTTTCTACCGGAAAATGGGGCATTAAAAACCGTGCCGGCCGTACCATTGTACGGGCACGCTATACATGCATAGGTGAAATTTACAACGGTAAATTCCCTGTCATTATTAACGGCTACCATGGCATTGCCGATACTGCCGGAAATATTACCTGGCTTAAGCATTACCGTTTTGATACGTATGATTGGGACCCCAGTGGCCAAACATTTATAAACGGGGCCGGTGAAGGCCTTATTGCCGTTAAAAACAAGAACAATAAAATAGGTTTTATCAATTATGCAGGTGAACTGGTTTTACCTTGTCGTTATTCGACCGTACAGCCCTTTTCTGAAGGCATGTGTTGTGTAAGCCGCGACAGTCTTTACGGGTTTATTGATAAAAAAGGAAATACGGTCATTCCGTTTTATTACAAATCAGCATACTCATTTCACGAAAACCGGGCTGCAGTCCTGATTGGCAATAAATACGGCTTTATTGATTCAACAGGCAAGGTTGTAATAGCTGCACGTTTTGAAAACCCCGGCTCGTTCAGCGAAGGATTGTGCCTGGTTACGCGAACACCGAATTTTTCTGCGTTCTTTTACATTGATTTAAACGGTAACGTTGCGTTTAAAGGTACATTCGATGATGCTGAAAGCTTTTATAACGGTAAAGCTGTTATTTCCAAGGATGGGAAATGCTGGCAAATAGATAAAACAGGAAAAAGGTTGAAATACATGGGCACCGATTATTTTTACGGATGTTAAAAACGGGTTATATTGAAAAAGTTCCACCGCTCATATGGTGGGGCTTTTTTTAATTAAAATTTTACTGGGAACTCCATCAACCCATCGCCTTTTTCAAACGATCCCTGGTTTGGCGCTGTACCCAATGCCATTGAAATGGCTTTTTTCATTTCGGGCAACAATTTGGTTTTTGGCAAAAGCACATACTGAATTTTTGCGCAATACACCAGGGTGCGTTTCTCCTGACCGTCCTTCGTTTGTATATTATTATAAGCAGCAGTTAATATGCCGTGTTCATCCACCTTCCACGAACGGCTTTTTTTTTCGGGAATGCCCTCTACAAAAGCTTCGGTTACATAACCGGTATCTGATTTTGTTGTATAGTACAACGTAAGGTTCTGGCGTGCGCCTTTTTCAGCGGCCCTTGTAAAATCGCTTTTTTTATTGTAAATTACAGTCTTTTTGTACCCGTTTATGATGCGCACGGCCGAGTCGGCATACCAGGTGAATTTTTCCGGAGCGCCCGAAACATTATTATCAAGTGGGTTTTTGGTAACAATTTCAACCACTTGTTTTTTATCATTGTACGAATAAAAACGTTTTGTTCCATGCGTCAATTTTCCGGCTTTCATTGTACCCGCCTTGAAATCAATTTTCATGTTCAGGTCAAAATCGCGTACCTCTTCCGAAGAAATGAACTTTTCCTTCTCCGTTTTGAAGGAATTGTATTTGCGGACAATGATCTCTTTGTTCTGCACAAAAATAGTATCGTTAAACCGTTTTTTGGCGCGGTTTACAACAACGTAATTGCTGTATACGCTTACCGTAGTGGTATCAAGCAACCGCTTATAGGTTAAATCTTCATAGGTAATGGCCATGAATTGCATAACCGGTTTTTCGGGCAGGCGGTTATTGGCGGTTAAGGCAATAATTGACAGGGTCGCACTATAAATAGCAGAAAACATGTGATTTAATTTTCCCTAAAATTAATCAAAAAAACCAATGTTTCCGGGCATTAACAGGTATTTATGATTTTCCGGTTTAATATATGTCCTTAAGCCAACGAATGAATATGATGCCCCACAGTAAAAAGAAAATGGCCTGAATAACCCCATCCCAGGCATAAATGGGACTAATTACATCTTTTGATACGTAATAAAAATCAATGACCATAAGACCTATTGCTGTTATTCCCCCCTGGACCATAACCGGCAGCTCACTCCCACCCGTTTTTACGTATAAGATCATGCACAGGCTTATGACCACCAACAGTACGGCAACCGTTTTTACCAGCCATACATCGGTTTTCGGGCCTGTTATC
>DASPJQ010000118.1:0-1057 GCA_035628535.1 Flavobacteriales bacterium
TACCAAAAGAATTGACCTATCAGCAGGTATTGGCACATACCCAAGGGGAACGATGACCGTTTGTAACGGAAAATTATACGGTTCCATTGGTAGTGGAGGTGCGGCAGGAAAAGGGGTTTTATTTGAATTTAATCCTGTAATTAATCACTACTCAGTAAAGATTACCCTTGACGAAACAACAGGGCATTTTCCGTGGGGCGGTGTGTACTTATACAACAATAAATTGTACGGATTAACCAATAAGGGAGGCGTGAGAGATGGCGGAAGTTTTTTTGAATGGGACCCTGCCTCAAATCTTTATACAAAAAAAGTAGAATTCGGGTCTTACAATGGAAGATTGCCGGAAGGCTACACCGTTTATTATGATAATAAGATTTGGGGCATTGCATCGGAAGGTGGTGAAGATTATAAAGGCGTAGTTTACCAATACGATCCAGTAACACATACCTATTCGGTAATCAAACAATTGACAGATGCCACGGGCTACCAAAACTCTAATGGCAGCAATGGACTTGTCGTTCATAATTCAAAAATATACGGAGTTGTAAATCTCGGTGGTGCTAATGGTAGCGGAACACTGTTCGAAATTAATCCTGCCAACAATGCCTTTACAAAACTCTACGACTTCAATTGGAATTCAGGGCAACACCCACGGGGAACACTGACTTCTTTTGATGGCAAATTATATGGTGGTACTTCAAAAGGCGGGTCTGTTAATGATATGGGCACTATTTTTCAATACGATCCCGTAGCGAATAACCTGGCAGTAAAAGTAGTAATGGATGCTGCAAAAGGTAAAGATCCAAACGGACGGATGATTGTGCACAACAACAAATTATACGGTACCTGTTTTGAAGGTGGTGCCAATAACCTGGGAACCCTCTTTGAATACAATCCTCTGGCAAATGCCTACACAAAAAAAGTTGATTTTGATGGAATGAATAATGGCGAAAACATCCGCGGAGGGCTGGAATTAATGAACGGTAAAATTTATGGTTTGGCAGATGGTGGCATTAATAATCGGGGGATCATTTTTGAATATATACCCGGTGCCACT
>DASPJQ010000119.1:0-3033 GCA_035628535.1 Flavobacteriales bacterium
ACTCTCCTTTTCTTTGGGGGGCGACAACCGTTGTGCGGCAAGGGTGTTACGTCAACTATTTCAGTAACCTCAATACCGGCATTGTGCACAGCGCGTATGGCCGACTCACGTCCGCCACCCGGGCCTTTTACAAATGCTTTAACCCTGCGAAGCCCGTTTTCAAACGCTTCCTTTGAACAATCTTCCGCAGCAACCTGTGCAGCATACGGTGTGTTCTTTTTTGATCCGCGGAAACCCATTTTACCGGCCGATGACCACGAAATAACCTGGCCATTACCATTAGTCAATGAGATAATGATGTTGTTGAACGTTGCATTGATGTGCAATTGACCAACAGCATCCACCGCTACTTTCTTTTTTTTCTTTTTTTCGGTTGTTGCTTTTGCCATAAACCTTTTATCTGTTATTCAATTTAGTTTACTATTTAGCCGCTACTTTTTTGTTGGCAACGGTTTTGCGTTTTCCTTTGCGGGTACGGGCATTGTTCTTGGTGGTTTGACCACGAACAGGCAACCCAACGCGGTGGCGCACGCCACGGTATGCTCCAATGTCCATCAAACGCTTGATGTTAAGCTGAACTTCCGAACGAAGTGCACCTTCAACCTTGGTTGTTTCATTGATTACGTTACGGATTTTGGTAACCTGCTCATCATTCCACTCGCCAACTTTAATGTCAAAGTTAACACCGGCAGCCGTTAAAATTTCGCGCGCTTTGCTGCGGCCAATTCCGTAAACGTAGGTCAATCCTACTTCGCCTCTTTTGTTTTTTGGTAAATCTATACCTGCAATCCTTGCCATAGTTTAAAAAATATTATTATCCCTGACGTTGTTTAAATTTAGGGTTCTTTTTATTGATAACATACAGTTTGCCGTTCCTGCGAACTATTTTGCAGTCAACCGAACGTTTTTTAATTGATGCTCTAACTTTCATATCCTTTTCTTTTTTTTCCGCTGATCATCGCAGATATTGCTTCTTTATCTGCGGCCATCTGCGGGGCTTTTTATTTGTATCGTAAAATAATTCTTCCTTTGTTCAAATCGTAAGGTGACAGTTCAAGCTTCACCTTATCGCCAGGTAAAATTTTTATATAATGCATGCGCATTTTACCTGAAATGTGCGCAATAATCACGTGGCCGTTTTGCAACTCAACCCTGAACATTGCGTTTGATAACGCTTCCAAAATTATCCCGTCCTGTTCAATATTTGACTGTTTCGACATCGTGTTCCAATTTATTGTGTTACAGCCGGCATTGCCATTCCGCGTCCCTTTATACGGCCTTCTTTCATCAAACCGTCATACTTCTTATTGATCAGGTGCGTTTCAATTTGCTGCAGGGTATCCAATACAACGCCCACCATAATCAATAACGATGTTCCGCCATAGAAATAGGCAAATGCCTGCTTAATTCCAATCATCATGGCAAACGTTGGCAAAATAGCCACGCACGCCAGGAATATAGAACCGGGCAATGTAATTTTTGAAATCAGTCCGTCAATGTATTCCTGTGTTTGCTTACCGGGTTTTACACCGGGTATAAAAGCGTTGTTCCGTTTCATCTCCTCGGCCATGCTTTGCGGGTTGAATACAATGGCCGTATAGAAATAGGTAAATATTATAATCAATACCGCAAAAAAGAAGTTATACCAGAACCCAAACGGATTCATGTTTAACCACTGCGTTTGCGTAGCCAGGGCAATGTAAGAAGGGATGAACATCAACGCCTGCGCAAAAATTATGGGCATTACACCGGCCGAGTTCACTTTCAACGGCAAATACGAACGGTTTCCGCCATATTGCTTGTTACCCTGGATGCGTTTTGCAAATTGCAACGGTATTCTTCGCGTGCCCTGCACCAGCATAATGGAGAAAATGATCACCAGTAGTAACAATACAATTTCAAGAAGCAGGATTACAAATCCACCGCTTTGGTTGCGTGCTGCAAATTCCTGCAGGAATGCCGAAGGCAATTTGGCAATAATACCAACCATGATTAAAAGTGATATACCATTTCCAATACCCTTGTCGGTGATTTTTTCGCCAAGCCACATAATAAACATGGTGCCAGCCATCAATACAAAAACAGCCAGCCATGGTGAAAAACCGGGTGTTTTTGACTCGGCCGGAACCATTGTAGCCAAATAGCCAGGGGCCTGAACAAGGCAAATGGCAATGGTGAGCATACGGGTCCATTGGTTAATGCGCTTACGGCCGCTCTCACCCTCGCGCTGCATGCGCGCAATGGTTGGCACCGCAATACCCATTAACTGCATAATAATGGATGCCGAAATGTACGGCATGATACCCAATGCAAAAATGGAAGCCCTTGAAAAAGCACCTCCTGAAAAAATATCAATCAATCCTGCCAACCCTCCTGAAGTGGTAGGGTTATCAAGTGTATTGGATGATATACCCGGAAGGATCACAAATGACCCGATCCTGAATATCAATAGATACCACAGCGTGTTGACTATCCTTGATTTGAGTTCAGGAATACTCCAGATATTTCTTAATGTGCGAATAAATCCTCTCATTCGTTGTACTGTTATAGTATGGTTGCTTCACCGCCTTTGGCCTCAATAGCCGCTTTGGCAGTAGCTGAAAATGCGTGTGCTGAAATTTTAACTTTTGCTTTTAATTCGCCACGGCCCAAAATCTTCACATTGTCTTTTTTACCCACAAGCCCTTGCTTGAAAAGTATTTCAGGTGTTACGGTCTCAATTCCTTTTTTCTCGGCCAGTTCCTGAATGGTATCAAGGTTTACGCCTTTGTATTCAACCCGGTTAATGTTGTTAAAACCGAATTTTGGAAGACGCCTTTGCAACGGCATTTGACCACCTTCAAATCCAATTTTGCGCTTGTAGTTGGCACGTTGTTTTGCACCTTTATGTCCACGCGTAGAGGTTCCACCGCGACCTGATCCCTGCCCACGGCCTAAACGCTTGTTTGTTTTTGTTGAACCTTCAGCCGGTTTAAGATTTTCTAATTTCATTTTTCTTCAATTAAATGTTTTCAACCTTAACAAGGTGTTGAA
>DASPJQ010000120.1:0-1656 GCA_035628535.1 Flavobacteriales bacterium
AGAAAGTTGACCATGATATTAAGCCCGCTGCTATTCATGTATTCAAGTTTGTTGAAATCAAACACAATCTTATTGTTGTTCTTTTTTAACAACGTTTCAAAATCATCAAGCAGGGAACCCGCAACCGATTTGTCCATAAGCCGTCCGGCAAAATGAACAACAGCGTGGGTGTTTTTTTCGTCAACCGAATATTTGAATTCCATTTACCTGTGTTTTATTTTTTAGTTGTACGTTGGGCATAAAAATACAAAGTATGGTGTAATACCTCGACATTAAATACCTCTTCAATTGTTTTTTTTATGTGTTGTATGCGGGGGTCGCAAAATTCAAGCACTTCGCCTGTATCGGTACAAATAACATGATCGTGTTGCTTGCTTGCAAACGATTTTTCAAATTGCGCCTGGTTGGTACCAAACTGGTGCTTGCGTACAAGGTCGCAACCCAGCAACAATTCAATGGTATTGTATAATGTTGCACGGCTTACCCTGTACTTTTTATTCTTCATCTTCACATAAAGCGACTCGATATCGAAATGTCCGGTATAATCATAAATTTCGTTCAGGATGGCAAACCTTTCAGGTGTCTTTCGGTGTCCATGCTGCTCCAGAAATTTGAGGAAAATTTGCCTAACGGTCTCTTTAATTTCTTCGTTCATCAATACTATTCAAAGGACTAAATTATACACTTTACACCAATATTGGCAATCTTTTTTTACACCACATTCCCCGGTTGCCAGGATTTTAAAATGCTGGTTGTGTGTTGATTAAATTTATAAATGGATTGTGGTCAGGCCTTATCAACCGTTTCAGAATGAACTTTGTTCATTTTGCGATGTATTTTATAGCAAACACAGGTTACTTTTTGCGGTTGCTTCCATTGAACGATGCACATGAAATCACTCATTATTCTGGCGCAGTTTACGGGTTTGTTTGCAGGTGAGCCTACCTGTGAATACAATAAGGAATTGGTTGACGCTGTAAAAGCGCAAACAAAAGACACCGTGGTTTATGATGGCAGTTATTATGTGTTGAAATACCCTGGTGGGGATGTGCCGAAAGGCATTGGCGTATGCACCGATGTGGTTATTCGTGCTTACCGCAAAATAGGATTTGATTTACAGCAACTCATTCACGAGGACATGAAAAAAGCCTTTGCCGAATACAACAGGCGAAGAAAAAGCAACAGAATCGATGCCAGCATTGATCACAGGAGGACACCAAACATGCAGACATTTTTCAGCCGCCAGGGAGCAAAATTACCTGTGACTGAAAAGGAAGAGGATTATTTGCCGGGCGATATTGTTTTTTGGGACGTGGCCCAGGGACATGTTGGAATGGTGGTTGACGAAAAAATACCGGGAACCAACCGCTATTATATTGTACACAATATTTGCTGCGGCAATAACATGGAAGATTTTCTTTTTGGCGCTAGAATAGTTGATCATTACCGCTGGAGCCCGAAAAAGAAATAAGGAATACGGCATTTTTCTGACCATTAAATATTTGTAAATCAATTAAATAATTTTGTTAACAATTAATAATTGATTCGTACGAAAATTTTCCTACCTTTGATGCATGAAAGAATCCAACGACAGCGAACCAACCAAATCAGAACTTGAAATTTTGCAGGTTTTGTGGAAGCACGGCCCCTGCACCG
>DASPJQ010000121.1:0-1401 GCA_035628535.1 Flavobacteriales bacterium
TCTTTATTGGGTTACGTTTCAACAATTATCAAACCATAGTCCAATACAATTTTCCTGAAATGATGTCACAAAAAATCAAATTTAACTGCCTCAAATTCAGTCTGGTAGCGGGTTTTATGCTATTTGTGCAGACCGGTTTCGCCCAAGGCAAGTTTGCCGACTTCGAATCGACCCTAGATGCCCGCCGCAAATCGCTTGGCAACGACCTGATGGTATACATTGCTAATAAGGACACCATTCTGTATCAAAAAGCTTTTGGCGACATGAACGTACGTACACAGGCACCTGTCGGTGCCGCCAGTGCCTGGTTTACCACGGCCCTGGTGTTGCACCTTGTTGATGAAGGCAAAATCTCACTTGATGACAAGATTGTACAATACCTGCCTATTTACGGAAGTTACGCCAAGAATTACGTCACCATCCGCCACTGCCTGACCCACATGACAGGCATTCAAACCGACCCTTTTAAAACAGCCAGCCTCACTGCAAAACAAAAGTTCGAATCGCTGGAAGAAGAAGTGAATTCGTATGCGAAAAAAGAAATCCAGACAAACGCCGGCGAAGAGTTTCGCTATAGCAATATGGGTCCAAGCATTGCAGCACGCATCGTTGAGATTGTGACCAAGAAAAAATTTGAGCAACTGCTTCGTCAACGAATCTTCTCTCCGCTGGGCATGCGCAATACGGCATTTGTAACCGAAGACGGCACAACCGCGAGCCCTTCCACCGGTGCAAAAACAACAGCAGCAGATTTGACCCGCTTCCTGCAAATGATTCTGAACGGAGGTACGTTGAACGGAAAGAAAATCCTGAGCCCGCAAGCTGTTGCAGAAATGCGCAAAATTCAGTTTGCTTCAGAAAAAATTAAGAATGCTCCGAAGGCCATGAACGGCTTTTCATATACATTAGGTGGTATATGGTCAACCGATTTAGTGGAAGAACCCGGTGCGACCGCTTCTGTGTTGGTTTCACCAGGTTTGCTTGGTGCATGGCCGATGATTGATTTTAAAAAAGGTTATGTGCTGGTAATATTTCCGAAAAGTTTTACCGGTGAGCAAAACCAGAATGAGTATTTGGGATTGAAAGAAATCGTTGATCAATTGCCGCCTTCAGCTTTTACAAAATAATAAGTCTTATTAATGAAAAAGCCCCGAAAATATCCGGGGCTTTTTCATTTAGCATATTTTCAATCAGGCGCTTTTTGCTTTTGTTTCCCCTTCCTTTTTTACGAAAACTAGTTTGCTTCGGTCTGTTTTGTATATCGTGTTGTAAAAATCTGCAATAGCAGCGCCTTCACTGGCCGGATAACGTCCCGCATTTTGTTCCAACTTACGGATATACGTAATCTTATTGCCGACTACTTTTACCTGCGAGGAGTACTGACCATACTTAGACTTCAGT
>DASPJQ010000122.1:0-13000 GCA_035628535.1 Flavobacteriales bacterium
AACGAAATACACGGACTGCAAGCCGCGGGTGATTTAAACATTGATTATGCGGCAAGCACCAAACAAACGCAAAAGGCCTGGTTTGACCAGGGTGAAAAAGAAGCCAAAGCGGCAAGGCTTGCAGCCCTTAAAAAGGTCAACAAAGCATCGGTTGAACAAACCAAAAACATGCCTTTGCCCCTTTGTTTTTCAAAAGGAAACAATGCAGGGTACAACGATGCGCGTTTTTCAAAAGCCAACCTTGTTAACATGATCAAACAAAAATTAGGCGTGACCGAAGTGGTTGGATTTACTTTTGACAAAGCTGATGGCGAAAATGATTTCCGCAGCCTGGTTGATGCATCAACTAATTATCCTTCCTGTAAAATGGGTAACCACGTGTTTTACTGGGCGTTTAAAGAAAATGACGGAACGTGGCGTTTCTCAGGTGGCGTTTTGAAAATGGATTATGTTGGAAACGGGGCATACGGTGATCCGTATATCTTTAACTATTCACCTGTTCAAAGCAATGATCCTGCATTTCCGCTTGATGTGGTAAGGGATGAGCAAGGCCATTACGGGATTTTTATATTTGACGGCAGCAAACTTAAATAAAGGCCGTTTATAATTAACATGAAATGCGAAATGCCGGAGAACGAAAAAATAATAGATACCTGGACGGTTGTTTATTCAAACGAAAAAGGGGCCAGGTGCAACGGGAAGCTGACGGTAACCAATAAACGGTTGCTGTATGATGCCAAGTTTGACGTTACAACACGCGGGCTGGTTGAAGAAAGCCTTTTTGTCAAATGGGGATCGGAAGAGTACATTGTTATTCCCAAAAGCCGGATAAAACACGTAGAGGTACAAAAAAGCTTTTTTGCCAAAAGAGCCATTGTTACGCTTGACGATGGGTCGCTGCATATGTTTAATTACGGGATGCTCAATATTGATCCCGTTGCAGAAGCCATAATACGCTAAAGGCGAACAGACAAAGTGCGTTTGTTAATTAGCGTCCTGCAATGGTTTTAATGCCTTATTTTTGGAACAAAACAGGACCCTTGAAACGCGGTTTTTTTATATTTTTTGCCGTATTGCACGTGTATACCGCTTGCGCAAGGGAAAACAATGTTTCGCTGAAGGATTCGATAGAGAAGGTGTTGGAGCATTCAAAAACCGACACAGTTACCTGTTTCAGGCTTTTGCAATGGGCTTCCAACCTGAGCACTGCCGAACACAAAGCAGCAGTGCGTGTATGTAAATGGGCAATTACGGCCGCTAAAAAAAACGGGAATAAAAAATGCCTGGCCCAGGCCTGGTACAGCCTTGGGCGCTGTTATCAGGTGATAGATGATTTTAAAACCGCCACTGTTTATTTCAAAAAAGCGGCTGAACTTGCCGACAAATATGGTTTTTACGGCCTTCAGGGGAAACTGTTTTCGTGTTTTGCCAACACGTATTCAGCCGTAAAGCAATACACATTGGCCCAGCAATACTATTATAAGGCTATCAAGGTAATAAAGGCCCATAAACTCAAGGACGACTTGCCGGGGATTTATTTCAACCTGGCCTCACTGCAATATGAGGCAAAACCCGACAGCAATTATATTGAAAATGCATTGGCCAACATCAGGCAGGCGTTGGCAACGGCCCAACCGGATGATAACTATGACGTAATAGCCTATTCATTGTGGCTAAAAGGCCTTATTTACGCTGAGCACTACAGCCTTGACTCAACAATTGTTTTTATGGACCAGGCTTTTGCAATAGCAAAGCAATATGATTTTGCTGATTTCTATTCTCCATATTATTTTTACCGGGGGCAGTTTTTGAAAAGCCAGGAAAAATACACCGAAGCGCTGCAGGTATTTGCCATCGGTCTGGAAGACGCACAAAAAAAGAAGTCGAACTTATGGCAATATAATTTTTATGGCGAAATGGCTAATGTAACAGCACATTTGGGTGATTTTAAAAAAGCCTTTGAATACCATAAACAGTATAAAGTATTTTACGATAGCGTTGTCAATACCGAAAACTTTGGACGTTTGAATGACCTGGAGACGCAATTGAAGCTTGAAAAAAAAGAAAAAGAAAAAGAAATCAGCAACCTTTTGCTGCAACGATCGGAGCAGCGCCAGCAAAATTTATGGTGGTTTATCGGCTCAACGGTACTGGTTGTTTTGATCCTGTCCATTTTTGTTATTATGCTGGTACGGAACGTACGTGCGCGTAAACAGGCGTACCTCAAACTTCAGCAAAAAAACATTGCCATACAGCAGCAGGGAGAGCAGCTGGCGCAATTATCAGGCGAAATAAGCCGATACCAGGCACAAATGAATCCCCATTTCGTATTCAACGCATTAAACAGTATACAGGGTTTTGTGGTCAACAATGAAAAGGAAAAAACACTTGAACAGTTGGGCAATTTTTCCAGGCTTATGCGCACCACGCTCAATAATTCCAACCAGATCAGTATACCGGTAAGCAATGAAATTGAATACCTGAAAACATTTATGGCATTTGAACAAGCACGGTTCCGCAATGAAATACAGTTTAAGGTGGATTTGCGCGCTGATGACAAGGAAACCATGGTCCCGCCCATGATGATTCAACCCTTGCTTGAAAACGCCTTAAAACATGCCAGGCTGGGCGATGTTGAAGACGCCATGATTCAGCTTGAAATACATGCCGATCAAAATTTACTGCGCATTGCCATAACCGATAACGGCAAGGGTATACAGGGAAATGTGAACGAAGTTTTTAAGCGGTCGCATTCAATGTCAATCCTTAAATCACGCATACAACTGGTATTTGACCGTGAAAAAATGCCTTTACCGCACAGTTATTTTGCCCTTGCCAGCATCCCGGTAATTGCCCGGGGCACACGTGTTGAATTTTGTCTTCCGCTTATTTCTGAATTTTAAGTAACTTAAACCCGCATGAACTGCATAATAGTTGACGATGACAATAATTGTATAAAGGCCCTGGGCGGCATCCTTACCGATTATGTACCTACCGTTAAAATAGCGGGAACAGCCAATACCATTGCCGAAGCGGTAAAACTTGTTCATGCAGGCAACCTGGATGTTGTTTTCCTGGATGTGGAAATACAGGATGAGGTGGGATTTGATTTGTTTAAATTTATACCTGCACCAAAATTTGAAGTGGTTTTTACTACCGCACATGAAAAATACATGATGAAGGCGATCAAAAGTTCCTGTTTTGATTATTTATTAAAACCGATTGATATACAAGAACTGGTAAATACCATAGCGCGGATGGAAGCCAAAAAAAACCAGGCTTTGTTTACGGCCCAGCGTGCGGAAGCCTTAATGAACAACGTTGCGGGAACAAATAAAAAGGTAGCGAAGCTGGCCGTACCGGTTAGGGACGGGATGCAGCTCATTAATGTACCTGCTATTGTTTATCTTGAAGGCGATGCAAAATATACAACGCTGTATCTGGATAACGGGGAGCGCTACGTTTCCAGTAAAAACATTGGAGAGTTTGAAGAAATGCTGGATGCCGAACTGTTTTTCCGTTGTCACCGTTCATGGATCGTGAATTTAAAACATGTGGCCAAATACCTGAAGCAAGACAACCAGGTCATGCTTACCAACAACAAGCTTATTGACGTTTCGGTCAGAAAAAAAGATGAATTTTTAAAATTATTTTATAAGGTATAACATCCTTTGGCTATCTTATATAGCCGGAATGAGCAGGGTTGATTTCTTCTTCTTTAAAACTAATCATAAAACGTATCGGTAAAGGCTGAATATTCGCGTTTTGAAAGTATAATGCGTTTCCAAAAAGCCGTTAAAAAGCCAGCGCCATACCCGATCAATTGCACGCATGAAGCAACAATTGAAACCAGGCCAACACGTATGTTTTTATTTTTAAACGTAGAATCAAGAAATACCAATACGGAGTACAAGGCCAACGGCAAAATAAAATAAGGTGAAATCAAAATGGCCAGCACGATTAACACCAACACACCAATTAAAAACAGCGAAGGAAAAGCATGTACTATTTTTAACGAGCCCGGGTGTCTTTTATACAGGTTTATTCTGGCAATACCGGAGTTATATACCTGTTTAAAGAACTGTTTGAAATTGGTGCGTCTTTTATGATAAACATAGGCTTCTTTAATCAGCCTGGTCTTAAACCCGCAATTGAGTATGCGTATGCTCATATCAATGTCTTCCCCAAACCGCATACCAGAGAACCCTTTGGTGGTTTCAAAAACAGTTCTTGAATATCCCATGTTAAAACTCCTCGGGTAGAATTTATCAAGTTTTTCGCCACCGCCCCGTATTCCACCGGTTGTAAGGAACGAGGTCATGGCGTAATTAATGGATTTTTGTACGATGGTAAAACTTTTATCTGCGCTGTCCGGTCCGCCAAATGCATCTACAAAGTTGCTGGTTAATGCATCCAAAACAGTTTGAACATAATGCGGAGGTATAACACAGTCAGAATCGACAAAAATCCCGTAATTGCCCGTAGCTCTCTCATAGCCGTAATTTCGCGTTAACCCCGGTCCCGAATTTTTTTTGAAAAAGTATTTTATATCGAGTAAGGCTTTGAATTTTTCAACCTGCTCATCGCATTTTACCGAAGAACCGTCTTCAACAATAACGACCTCAAATGCTTTATGCGTTTGCCGGGTTAAACTTTCCAACAGTTCATCCACTTCAGCCGGCCGGTTGAACACAGGCACTATTATTGAAAGGGTTATGGGTTGCTTTTCTGTTACCATTAAACGGGGCTAGCACGGTGTGCATTGGCGTAGCGGCAATTTTTTAAACGCGAAACATGCCAATGACGGGGCTAAATTAATACAAAATGGCCATGAACCTACATTACCCCGTTAGATTCCCTGTTGTTTATGCGTCCTCAAAGAAGAAAAACCCATATGGTGCTTTTTTGCTTGGGAAACCGATTTGAAATTAGCAGCCTGGTCGTCCGGTCACAAGCTGTGGATATGTGCCCGACAAATCACCCGAATTATTTCGTCCTTTTTTTCCCTTTTTCCAGCGCATCAATCATTGCACCTGATTCGTTATGCTTGATTTGGTTGCGTATGTTTTTACCGGTTTTCCGGGCCAAAGCAATTAATTTTTTGCATTCTGCCTCCTCGCCAAAAGCGCGTTCCAGTTTTGCCCACATTGCATACGTATCAATGACAATGCGCAGTTCTTCATCGCTGTCGTTAAGCGCTACACTCAGGGCCTTTTCAAATTGTTTTCGCCCTTTTTCAAGGTGGTTCTGGTGAAACAGGAATGACGCATATTCGCGCATATTAACGTGTTTTAATATAGCATGGTCTGTTTTTTCAATGCTTTCTTTCCAGAAATAGTCAGCTTTTTCAATATACCCGATGGCACTGTAGGTTCCCGCCAATAATGCACAGTCGGTGGCTGTTACCAGTTTATAGTTTTCATGGATTAAAAAATCAGCGTCAACAATTAAAATACTTCGTTGCAGGTTATAATTTCTCCGGATGGCGATCTTATCTACCGCTTCTTCTTCATTTTTTCCATCCACCAGCTTTGACAGCTCAACGTTTATTCCGGCAATTTGATTAAGCGTATTGGTGAGCGTTTGCCGAATGTTGCGTTTGCGTTCCTTGCGCTGGAAAATAACGCCAAAAACAAGTGCCGACATTGACATGATAACCGCCATGGAACTCAGCATGTAGTTTATGACGTCTTTCGGCTCCACTTTTTTGCAAAACTCCAGGTTTCCTGCAAAAAAAGCACTGGAATTCGGTGAAGGGGCGAATTGAATGGCTAAGGTACGCTGATTGTGAGACGTGAGATATAAGAAGTGAGACATGAAAAGGAATGGTCATAGATAGGTGTTGCGGGGCGTTTATTCATATAACTCGGGACTTTGCCTGCGAAATGCAGCATACGTTTTTTTCCAATGATCGGTCAAGCCTATTTTGCCAACACAGGTTATCAAAATGTTTTTCCAAATCCAGGCAAACGTTAAAATCAGCTTCAGTCACTTCATAGTTATTGCCATCAGCTGTTTTTGATACGGTAATGTGCATTGAACCATTGTAACCCACATAAATGTTTTGTGCCCGGCTATTGTTACATGCCCCGGTTGTTCGCGGTCAGGAACCGTTAACCCAAGTTGGGTGAATTTATTTTCCAGGTCCGGTTTGCCTGAAAACGTGAATGCCACCTGAAACTCGTCACCATCGTTTGCATGCCCGCCCAGGCGCGTTTGTAATAGAAATACCGCAACTGTTTCAGCCACGCTTTAACGGTGTGTTTGGCGTGCCGTTCAAATAACCATTTGTCTGATGGTTTGTTTGGTTGCATGGCAGCGGTGCGTTTTTTTATTCGGTTTTTGGTTTATAATAAAGCGTTATTGCACCACCAGCAAACGTTTTTGTTTTTATAAGTTTGAGAACCGTACGTTGGTTTATGTTTTCAAACAGGAGCAATCCTTTTCCCACAACAACGGGATGAACACAAATCTGGTACTCATCAATTAGCTTAAGGTTGGTTAAGTGTATAATTAAGCTCCGGCTGCCCACAAAAATGTCTTTACCGGGTTGTTGCCTGAGTGCTAAAACTTCTTCTTTTACATCGCGCTTTGCTACTGTGGCGCTTTCCCATCGTGCATTTTTGAGCGTATGGGAAAACACAATTTTCGGCACCTTGTTTATGGCTACAGCAAAATCGTCCATGGCTTTTTCACCGGTTGGATTCTTCAATACCGTGAGCCAGTATTCCATAAGCTGGTAAGTTGTTCGCCCGTACAGGATCACACCGGCATCGTGCAGGAGTTGGGCGTAATGTTCATGTATTTCCTCATCGGGCAATAATACCGTATGGTCGCAAAATCCGTCAAGGGTCATGTTGATAGCTGCAATTACTTTTCTCATGTTTTTGGTTTTCGTGATGTTTACCGCAGCATTACCCGTCACTTTTTATTGTGCGTTACGGTAAGGCAGTTCCAGGCATATCAAACTTTATCGTTCAGCGTTTTGAACGCAATGCCCGGTTACGCTGGCCTTGCCTGTTTTTTGCCATACGTTGGGCTGCGTATTTTTTTATCCTTAATACCATGATATAAACCAAGGTTGTCGCGAATGTGCTTCTATTCTGCCTTGCCACAGATAATTTTGTCCGTAGCTTACAAAATGGATTTGTAGTAAATCTCCGTTGAAGGATGAGATTGTCCGTCAATGATTTTTGTATGCGCTTTGCAGATAGCGTCCATGGAATCATGGGCTCCCTGAG
Organism: Flavobacteriales bacterium; assembly: GCA_035628535.1. Taxonomy (GTDB): domain Bacteria; phylum Bacteroidota; class Bacteroidia; order Flavobacteriales_D; family UBA2798; genus DASPJQ01. The sequence goes on from DASPJQ010000122.1 coordinate 7,242, forward strand.
TAAAACCATTTCTGGGATAGGCACAATAGAGGGAAAATTTTTTTTTGTTGTAAAGGTTATGCCACATATGTTCAAGCCGGAGTGTCGCGCCATTCAGTCCTTGCGCCCACAGCACCGCAACCATTTCGCCAAAAGCGCGAACTTTCCTGTTGCCTTTTGTGGCACGGGTTATTATTGCAGAAACATAATTTTCAAACAGTTTTTCATCAGGCCAATTATTTACCATGAACTTTGAAAGTGTTTCAGTTGCCTCAAGAGGAAAATAGCGTTCTGTTTTAATGAGGGTGTCAAGATCGAGGTTTTGACTGCGAAGTCGTTGATTTAAACTGTCAAGATGATTTTGTGTGGCAATGATTACTACACTGTCGCCCGAAAGAAGCCCACACCCCGCGAAACCCTCCAACGTGTTAAGAAAAAAGTTGTCATTTTCATAAATCTGGACTACATGATCGCATGGAGCAATTTCTCCCCAAAATACCTGAACGTTGGAATTCTTCCATTCATTGACTTGTAATTTTATTTTATCCATGCGCAGAGATTTAGTTGCAAAGATATGAATGAATCACGCTCCGGACTAATATATTTATGAAATTATTGCATTTACTTGCAAAAATTGGCGAATTATTAAATTCCGTAAACAGAAGGGGTTGGAACGTGATTTACTATTGTAAGAGGGGAAACGATGGTGAGGTTTGCGGCCTGGCACTTGCGGCCATTGCCAAGTTGGCGGGAGTTTTATTCAATATTCGTGATTTTAGTTATTGAAAAATCTACTTCAGATGCCTGGAGCCAGCCGTCTAATTTTCCTGGCGTTGTTTTTATGCCGGTATAAGGTTGATCTGTTTCCTTGTAAATTAAATCAAAATTCACGTGATACCATACTATTCCTTTTTTATCAGTAAATTGCTCCACCACATAAAAATTTCTATAGTCATCCGTTTCGTCACGATGATAAATAGGTTTAAGTTTACGATTAGGTTCAGCTTTTAATAAAGCATGTTCCTTCATGTGTTGGGCGAAAGCGATGTAAGGAAATTAACTTTTTGATTTTGGAATAACAGTTACAGAGGCAATATCTTCTTTCTTATAAGCGGAACCGTGTGGAAGTACTTGTTTGGCAAGAACAAGCATAACGCTATCTACATATAAACTGTCTATAGAAAGAGTATCTGTATAGATAGATACAGAAAATATACCCGGAAAGTCATCAAATTTTGAACCCAGGCTTGCCCATTGTATAAATTTAGCATGAAATTTTTCGGCATAAACAAGATTAAAAGGAATCCTATTTGTTGTTTGACCGCTCACATACCGTGGAGGCAAAATCAAAGCAACAAATATGATTAGTATGGTTTTCAAAATTACCGCTAGCTCCTTTATGGCCGAAGTTTCCTGGTCACAAACTTTGGTGAATATACTAAAAATGGATAAATGGGCGAAGTTTTTGACGTTGTGGTTTTGCATTATTTAGCGCATTACGCTTTAACTTTTCCGGTGAACTACCTATTCGGGCCAATGCATGGCGCTCACATGGGTATACACCTGTATGGAGAGACTTCACGCCTTTGCGGGAATTCCGAATCATGAATCTAATACTCCGACTTCACCAGCTTCCCTTCCGGGTTTACGGTACCGGTCCATGGAATACCCGGATCAGTTCCGGTAGGGTATATGTTGCCGTAAACCTTAACCGAACCGTCACTCAGCATTTCCATGCCGTTGGTCATGTAAGTTGCATTGGCCAGCGGTTGGTACGTGAACTGGGTATCGTAAATCACGTTTCCTTCCCCGTCAATTTTGGCCAGCCTGCCAATGCCATAAGATTTGGGTTTATCGTAATACATGAAATACACCACGCAGCCTCCATCGGGCGTGGGAATGTGCATGCCCGCTGAACTAAAGGCGTTTTTCACAGTCTTCAGTTTTGTTTCCCATATTTTTTCACCGGTGCGCGTGAGTTTTGCAATCACTTCCTCTGCGGTAAAATCATCGCCCAGGGAACGGCTCCCGGTAACCAGCACGTTGTTGTCAGATGCAATGGTAACCGATGTGGCTTTTCCCATATCGTATTGCCGCGGATTAAGATCAATGTTATTGCGGTTTGCATAAATGGCACCGTTGGCAATGGCCTCAGCCAGTTCGAGGCGTTTTGCCGTTGAGCTCCCGGGTTCGTTGGGTTTGATGTTTTCGGGCAGGCGGTGAATGTACAAAGCAGTGGCCCGCTTCAGCGTATCTTTTTTACCTACAGTACGCGTGATGAGCAGGCGCCCGTCCATGATGGCGGTTATCCCGCGTGACATTTCAGGTGTGCTGTACAAATCATCCAGCAAAACTGATGTGATGAGCTTAAGGTCATGGGCGCTGCGCACATCGTACACTTTGCGCGGGCATTTTTCTTCATCGTAATCAATCAGAAAATAATTGCCCGATGGGGCCAACCAGAAATTGAAAATGGTGTGGGTTGATTTGATTTTTGCAACCTGTGTGCCCGTTTCCAACTCTATTTTCACGATCTCACCGGTCTCATAGCTGCCAAGGATCATGTATTTTGAATCGGGTGTGATCACGTGCCCGTAAGGCGTGTCGGGAATGTGAACGGTCTTGTGTAATTTTTTTGTACGCGTATCAATGATGTAGGCCACCGGTTGCGCATCTTTGGGATGGTCTTTTCGCCAGGCTCTGTCACCGTATTCAGTCAGCACGAGCCAGCGCCCGTCAGGGCTTATCAGGGTATGGTCCAAATGCAAATAATGTTCGCGTTTAGGCATATTCAGCGTTAATAATGTATCAATTTTGCGTGTTTCCAAATCAAACCGGTACAGGTCGTGGCGCGTAGGTTCGCCCATGCGCCTGTCATAATCTACGCGGTGTGTGATGGCGTAGTAATAATAATTTTCATCGCGGTTGGTGCCTATGGGTTGAAAAAAAATGAGTTCGTGCATACCGGCCAGTTTTACCAGTTCTGACCATTGCCCGGTTGTATGGTCGTACTGGCACATGTACTCACCTGTGTTTTTGTAATTCACCCTGCGGTCAAATTTTATGGTAGACACTTTTCCGTTGTAATGCAGTACGTCACCGTTGTGCACCTGTTTCATGGCAAGCACTTCCATGTGTGCTGCGGGAAATTTATCCATGGGCACCATGAGGTTTGACACCTTCATGGTTTTATAATCGAGCATTTTGAACAGGTTGGCGCCTTTGCCGTTTTCCAGCATAATGGTGGCCCTGCCCAATTGATAGTAGTTGGGGCTGTTAATGGGAGAAAAGTCGGGTCCAAAGTTGGGCTCGTTTCCTATGGCTTCGGGCTTAAGGATCTCGATGTCCCAGGGTATTTGGGCGTGGGTGGTGGAGGCGAGGAACAGTATTACGGGAACAACTATGGTTTTCATGGGCGACAATTTAAGGCGAATTTTTGATTTTTAAGAGGGGGAATGCAAAGAGTAGGCCAAAGAGATTTGGCCGCCCCCTGACGATTCGCGGAGTACCGCTCATGTCAGGGCCGGGCTTTCGCCTTTACTCCCCGGCCATGAATCTTTCCATAAAAAAATATTTCGTTAGCCTGCGGGGTATCGGCTCAATCCCTGGCGGGGGAGATTACGGTGCCACCAAACACGGTCTTTTCGGATCCAAATAATTGAATTGTTTCTCTTCAAAAAGCTGCTCCAATGCTTCTGAACCATTGTCGGTTTTAAACTGTTTTTTCTTGTTCCGTAATGGGATAAACCAGTAACAGTGATATGTTTTGGAATTAAAATCAAAAAGTTCAAGATTTTCACCATCAAGGTATGGCAGTGAAATAAAACCATGATCACATTCAGATTGATTAAGCCCTGGTTGGCCAACGTTAACGGTATAATTGAGGTTTAAAGGAAGATCATTGCCAAGGTATGAAGCACAAAAAGTCAATAACGCTACATTGGTTTCATCCTGACGCGGAGAAAAAATGAAAAGTTCAATTAAATTATTGTTTTCCCTGTCCAGAGACATTTCAACAGTACAATAGGTCCAAAAATTATACTGGTCATGTGGTTTGAATTCTAAAGTATAATAGTCGGAATGCAGTTTTTCTGTCGGTACTTTTCCAGCTTTCATTGCAATCCTTGAATCCCGAAGCACTTTTCATAGAAGTGTTACCTGTTCAATTTTCAGATAACTTTTTAATTATTGCTAAGGATTCGTCCCAGTTTTTATCCGAATGTTTGTACATCTCAGCTGTGGCAACGTTACGTTGAGTTAATATCAATTGTGTTGCGTTACTTTTTTGAGCTACCTGAAGTGTTACGATGGCGTAATTTTCAGCCTTGTCGGGCAGTCCTGAAAAGCTGCTCCAGAAGCTGAACTGAAAAATTTGTAAAGGAATGAATTGCAGCACTACTCCCTTGTCCTTGTAAGCGCTTCCGTTCCACTCACCCGAAAAACTAATAGGAGAACCCGCTTTCCAGTCCGATTCTGCGTTTGTTCCCCCAAGCCAATGTTTAATCATTTCAGGTTTTGTAAGCACATCCCAGAGTTTTTCGGCAGAGGCATTGATAGCTATTTGCTTTCGCACCACCTTTTCAGATAGCTGCGCTTTATGCATCAACAAAACTTTTTCCATTTTATCAAGACACTGCTGCATACCTGCCTTTGAAATCTCAACGGTCTGTTCGGATGTGTAACCGGATTCAGTAACGGTGAGCTTTGTGGTTCCGCTGCCCAAATCCTCAAACCGAATGATGTGCGGAACAATTTCGGGAATACCGGGTGGCAATCCTATGTCAGCAGGATTCAATTTGTTTCCTTCTTTGTCGGTAAAACGTTGTGCAAACTCAATGCTGTACATCGGCAAAATTTTTGTGTACATCCAGCTGTTATAAATTTCTAATCCCTCTGGCGAACGCATACACACAAGCGACACACCATCTTCTTTAAAATTCATTTTGGCAACAGGGGCTGTGAAGCCTTCCGGTCCCCACCATTGTTTTACTATGGCAGAATCGCTCCAGGCCTGCCATACCTTTTCAAGTGGTACATTGATGGTCCTGCAAAGGTTCATTGAAAATGTGTTTGCCATACCGTTCTTGTTTTGTGCTTGTGCGGTTGCTGATGCAGTTGCAAAACTCAATAGCAACGCAGTTGTTGGTTTATTCATTTCCTGTAAAGGTTAAGCGGTTTCCAAATGGGTCTGTCACTTCCATGCATAATGTTTTTGAATCCCAGGGCGTTTTCCCGATACCCGGATTCATATACTTGTATTTTTTCCGGAGCAAATTCCGGTGATAGTTTTTCAGGTTATCAAAGCCTTCAACATGTATGCGCCCGCCCGGGCAACAATCACCATAATGCTCACTCAGATGGATGATGATGCCTTGCAACGATATTTGAAGATATACGGGAGCATCATCAGGTTTATCTTCCCAATCAATCTGAAAGCCGAGCCAGTCTAAATAAAACTCTTTGGCTTTCTGGTAATCAAATATCCTGAAAACAGGTATTGCTGTTGTCATAGCTTTTTCTATTTTAATGTTGCCTGCACAATTTGTTCAATATCCAGTTTCCGCATGGTCATAAAGGCCTCCGCTGCTTTACCCGCTTTTGCCGGGTCTTTCATAATATTGTCCAATACCACAGGCACTACTTGCCACGACACGCCAAATTTATCTTTCAGCCAGCCGCACATACTTTCTTCACCATCTTCGGTAAATTGATTCCAGTAATAATCTATTTCGTCCTGCGTTTCGCAATGAATGGTGAGCGACACGCCTTCGCTGAACTCA
>DASPJQ010000123.1:0-1219 GCA_035628535.1 Flavobacteriales bacterium
CCGATTAACTTTTTCTGGTTAATAGTTGCAATTGTCCTGCCGCTATGCGCTTCGCCGTTCGTGAATTTTTTATACGAGACGAATCAAAAGCTGGACTTTCCCGGCAATCTCATGGAAATGATACGCAACACCGAAAAGCAAGCTGAAGCGGTGACGAAAATGTTTTTGAAAATGCCGACGGTAAACGATTTACTGTTCAACTTGTTTTTGATTGCCGTACTTCCTGCCATAGCCGAAGAATTTTTCTTTCGTGGCGTGGTGCAAAAAGTTTTTTACGAAAGCTTTCGCAACGTGCATGCGGTTGTTTGGATTACGGCAGCGTTGTTCAGCTTCATTCATTTCCAGTTCATGGGATTTTTGCCGCGCATGTTTTTGGGTGTGCTCCTCGGTTACCTGTTTGCGTACAGCGGCAGCATTTGGGTTCCGGTTATTGCGCATGTGTTTAACAACGGTGCCCAAGTTGTGGCGGCTTATTTATTTCAACGCGGCATCATCGATTACAACATCGAAGACAATACGCCGGCTCCTTACTATGCGGTTGTTGCATCTGCCTTGGTAACGTTGGCTTTGATATACATCATGCAAAAGCGTCGTTACGTGCAACCGCAAATCGTTGTGAACGAAACGAATCACCAACCCGATCGCGACGATCTGCCGTTTGTATGAAGGCATTGCTTACGCGAAGCATCAGCGGTCTTTTGTTTGCTGCAATTATGTTGCTTGGCATTTGGTATTCGCGTTGGTCATTCACCATTTTATTTTTCATCATTAACCTCGGTTGCCTATGGGAATATTACACCATCACCAAGCCGTTATACACCATTGGAAAAATTTCACACAATTTTTACCGCAGCATCGGAATTATTCTCGGAAGCATCATCTACATTTTTTTTGCTGCACGTTCAATGTTGTTGCTGCCGGAAGAAGGTGAAGAATTGTTCGTAATCGTGTTGTATTTGTTTATGATGTTGGAATTATTTTCATTGAGTCCCCAAGCCATTCGTAACGCAGCGTTGAACGTATTCGGGTTGGTGTATATCAGCACAGCGCTTGGACTGTTATTGCTGATCACACAACGCGTTTACTTGTTTGAAGATGCGTACGATTGGTATCCGATGATGGTGGCTCCCGTACTCGGCTTGTTGTTATTGATTTGGGCTAACGATACATTCGCATATCTCGGCGGCAGTTTGTTTGGTCGCAATAAACTATACGCCGC
>DASPJQ010000124.1:0-3530 GCA_035628535.1 Flavobacteriales bacterium
ACCAGCCAGATCCTGGTGGCATTACCCATTGTTTTATTGTATGAAATGAGCATAAGAATTAGTGCGCGGGTTGAAAAGCAGCGTAAGCTGAAAGAAGAGATTAGTTAATTAGCAAATGAGCTAATTCAGGTGCAAGTGTCCAGGGCTGGCAGCTTTGAATAAACAAAACAGCAACTTCAATGAGGTGCGATTGGTGGCATGTTGTTTTAACACGATAAAAATCCTTTTTACCGAAAAATTCTTCCGGTAAAAACCGGTTTTCCTACATTCATAAAAACAATTTTTAACCAATATATCATGGCAAAAAAAACCAAACAGCCGGCTGCAAAAATTACAGCGCAAAAAATCACCCCGTTTTTATGGTTCAGCAAAGATGCCGAATTGGCGGTTGATCATTACACGTCTGTTTTCAAAAAATCAAAAGTAGGCAATGTTGCCTATTATACCGAAGGTACGCCCGGCAAACCGGGAAGCATCATGACCATTGATTTCACCCTTGAAGGGCAACAGTTCACAGCCCTCAACGGTGGCAAGTATTTTACGTTCAATGATTCCATTTCATTTGTAGTGCATTGCAAAAACCAGGATGAAATTGATTATTACTGGGACAACCTGTCGGTAGGCGGAAAAAAAGTGCAGTGCGGGTGGCTGAAAGACAAGTTTGGTGTTTCATGGCAGGTTGTACCCGCTATATTGCCGCAATTAATCAGCGGAGACCAGGAAAAAGCCACACGGGTGATGAAAGCGTTGATGAAGATGAAGAAGCTGGATATTGAGAAATTGAAGAAAGCTGCGGAAGGAGTTACATAGTTTCTGGTTTAAAGTTCCTGGTTGAAAACTCTATAATACTCAATTTTGAACAATCGGGGGTATTAGGAAATGTGAAGATGTGTGAAACGGTGTTTACTGTTGTTCCGCCTAGGGGGGCATGGAAGAGGAGCCGTATAAAGAGAAATGCCCTGGGAATTAACATTAATTCTGATTGTTGTTGTTTCATTGATGCACTAAAAAAATGAATCCCAAAAAGCTTGCCGGTAAGCTCGATATCGTTTGAACTTCATATACGTTTTACATAGCCTGTATCCTGCCAAGGAATATTCATTTGCGCAGGTCACATGAAAACAATTCCAACCATGTGGGAATGCTATAATTCTTTCGAACAGTCTTATAAAGTAGCGCCTCATGTAAATAATTACTTTTACATAACATGTGTTGTAATGGCAGGGCACATAAGAACAATAAAAATCAACTCAAAAAATCAATCATTCAAAATTATATAAAATGCAACCACAGGAAGTAATTACCATTTTTCGGGAGCTAAAATTAAAAAACGAAGAGAAGCAATGGATCGGTTATCCTGAATTGGAAGAATTTTTTCAAAAAGGGTATTTTATAGAATATTTTACCCAAATACCTATTGGAAATGAAAGATTCATGATCACCTTCCTGTTTAAAAAACATACTGACAGGCAATACTGAATAGTATGGTTTCGGTAATGATCCTGAAATTAATTTAATACACCATATGGAAAAAGCAATTGATTTAGATGTCAAACGAATTCAGGCCCTTACTGATGCAACCTTTGCGGTCGCAATAACAATTACAATTTTGGGGATAAATGTGATACCGGGGCTCAAACACGATGATTTAGTTGATTTTATTTTTTATGAAATAATACCAGCATTGTTTATTTATTTTATAAGTTTTATCATACTTGGCGCATTTTGGATCGACTCACATTTCCATCATCATCTCATAATTAAAACTGACCGGATAAGCAGTTGGTTAAACGTATTTTTCTTATTGTTCATTTGCATAATTCCTTTTTCATCAAGTTTCCTTATAAAATACAGGCATCACGAACTGAGTAATTTTTTTTACTGTGTCAACCTTTTAATCGTAAGTCTTCTTCATCTTATTATGTTAATGTATACATGGAGAAATAAATACATCAGGCCACACATTTCAGTTTTAGTTTATAAAAACATGAAAATCAGAATTTTAATCCCAATTTTAACCTATTGCCTTTTGATTCCGTTAGCATTCTATATTTCTGAATGGATCAGGTTTCTATTTCTCGCACCTTTATTTTTTCAGATATTCTTCGGACGATCAAAACGCGAATTTATTCCTCCTGAAAAAAAGATCTGAAAATTTTTAAAATGCGGGTTAAACCAACTCATACATCTTCCCCGGCAAACTTCGCACCGCACCTTTAAATTCCAGGTTCAATAACGTTACACTTACTTTGCTCACCGGCTGGGCCAGTTCCAGGCTGATCAAATCCACCATCATTTTTCCCTTGGCGCGCAACACTTCGGTCAGCTTTTTTTCTTCTTCGGTGTATTCAATAAACATGCTGGTTTGCGTCAACGGTTTTTTCTCGCCCAAAGTGGGCCAACCCATAATCTCGGCCACATCTTTTGCGGTCTCAAACAAATGCGCCCGGTTGGTCTTGATCATAAAATTGCATCCTGCGGCCTTGTCATCGTTGGGTTTTCCTGGCATGGCAAACACATCGCGGTTATAATCGTTGGCAAGCTTTGCCGTTATCATGCTTCCGCCTTTTACGCCTGTTTCAATCACAATAGTCGCATCGCACATTCCGGCAACAACCCTGTTTCGCTTGGGGAAAATTTCTTTATCGGGTTTATTGCCCGTTAAAAATTCAGACATGATGGCTCCGTCATTCAGCATTTTTTTAGCGGTAAAGGTATGCGCATCGGGATAAATCCTGTCCAGCCCGTGTGCTACCACACCAACGGTAGTAACTTTATTTTTCAGACAGGCGCGGTGAGCCGCAATGTCAATGCCATACGCCATACCGCTTACAACGGTTACGCCATAAGGTGCAGTTCCGTTACCAGTTGCGCAGTAAAATCTTTGCCGTAGGCGCTCGGCTCACGTGTGCCAATTATATTCACCATGCGCTGCGCATTCAAATCAGCATTGCCTTTTACAAAAATAAAGCAAGGTCCGTCCTCGCAATTTTTCAACCGGTGCGGATAGGCATTATCCAGGTAGGTATGTATGCTTACATTGTTTTTAATACAAAAACCAATTTCATATTCGGCACGCTCCAGTACGGTTTTTGAATTGCGTACCATGCGGGCCACAAAATCACCTACGCCCGGAACCAGCAACAATTTGTTGGCTTTTTCCGCAAACACTTCCTGTGGCCCTCCACAATGCGCTATCATGCGTTTGGCCAGTACATGCCCTACACCGTCAATAAGCGTTAAACCTATTATGTGTTGAATTTTGTCGAAATCGGGTTTCACTAAGCGATTATTGTGTATTTTTCGCTAATATAATTCCGGGGACGGTTTATGCTCAAAAAAATTATTCTCATTTTAGGCGTTTTTTTAAGCAATTACGTTGCTTTTGCGCAGGAAATGACCATAACGGGCACCGTGCTTGACTCTTCCTCAAAAGAGCCGGTGGTGTCAGCCATCATTCAATTCAACGGTGAAAAAAAAGCGCAAACCGACCTGGACGGTAAATTTTCGTTCAAGGCCCAAAGCCCTGA
>DASPJQ010000125.1:0-2703 GCA_035628535.1 Flavobacteriales bacterium
ACAAGAAAAGGACGTATTTCATTGATTGCTTCGTTAACCCTGGTGTTTAAATCGCTATTCATGGTTCAAAAGTAAACATTATCTGGTTATTTCAACAGCTTTGGCGGGAGGTAAATTTTTATTCCGTAAAAGCACCTGTTCGTGCACATTGGCTACTAAAAGGTCAAACGCTATTTGTACCGGGGTTCCTTCCTGCAAAACAGCCGGGCGGCCTACATCGCCACTCTCGCGAATACTTTGAACCAGGGGTATTTGTCCCAATAAAGGTATACCAAGTTCTGACGCAAGGTTTAAAGCTCCCTCCTTTCCAAATATGTAATATTTGTTTTCAGGAAGCTCAGCCGGGGTGAACCAGGCCATGTTTTCAATTATACCCAAAACAGGAATATTAATGTTTTCCATCCTGAACATGGCCACTCCCTTGCGTGCATCGGCCAGAGCCACGTTTTGCGGGGTGCTCACAATAATGGCTCCCGTAAGCGGCAGGGTTTGAACCAATGATAAATGGATATCACCCGTGCCGGGCGGTAAATCAATCAGCATATAATCAAGCGGGCCCCACCAGCAGTCAGTAAACATTTGGTTGAGCGCACGTGAAGCCACAGGCCCGCGCCATACCACTGCCTGGTTGAGATCAGCAAAAAAACCAATCGACATAATTTTTACTCCGTAATTTTCAATGGGAGTCATGTAATTTTTGCCATCAACCGTAACCATTGCAGGTTTTTCAAATTGCAGGTCAAACATAATGGGCTGTGATGGTCCGTAAATGTCAGCATCAACCAAACCAACGCTGAATCCTTTTTTGGCAAGCCCAACCGCCAGGTTTGCAGTAACGGTTGATTTGCCTACCCCTCCTTTACCCGAGGCAATTGCAATAATGTTTTTTACGCCCGGCAAAATTTTACGCTGGTCAATGTCGCGCTCATTGCCAAGGGCAACGGCATTTACCCGTACCTGGAAATCTTTTCCATGAATGCGTTCAATAGCAAATTTACAGGCTTCTTCCATGCGCCTGCGGTTATGCATGGCCGGGTTGCTTAGTTTAACCGTGAATGAAATTTCATGGCCATTTACCTTTACATCCGAAACAAGGTTCAGGCTTACGATATCTTTTTTAAGATCCGGTTCAATTACATTTTTCAACGCTTCCAGGACCTTGTCCGCATCCATATTTTTTCGTTTAAATATCAACTTTTATAGCTATTTTTCAACTTCAACCAGCCTCAGCGCTTCTTGTGCAAATTATGGATTTCATTGGAATCCCTGAAACCCTTTGTGGCCTCTGTGTTTAAAACTAAAAGGCAGTTGCAGCGATGGCTTATAAATGTAAGTGGTTTTCACCGAATATGGCTGCAATTTTTGCTTCCTGTTAAAATTCTTTTCCGAAGCATGAAAAAGCCTTACATTTGGGTCAGTGAATGGCCTTATTTTTACGAAGTTATATTATTTCATATGCAATGCTTTGTTCTTTTGTGGTAAAAGGACAAGGACCGGCTGATGTAAAAAAGATCAATGCACCTGAATTGGGCATAAAGGCTCAATTGGGATATCTGGCTATTCACAGCACCAAAATGATTTACCTTTTACAGGGCCATGCATTATCAACTGAAATATATGCCGAAAAAATTACAACAGGGAAAAAGAACTGGCACCAGGCATACAGTATACCCGCAGTGGGAATAAGTGCGCATTTTATGAATTTTGGCAACCCGGCAAATATGGGTTATTCGTTTTCGTTGATTCCATACATGAAGCTGCATTTAATAAAACGCAGCCATTTTGAATTAAACACACGCCTGGGTGCCGGGTTGGGATACCTCACCAAATATTTTGACCGCATTCACAACAATAAAAATTCGGCCATTGCATCGCCATTGAATGCTGCCATAAGCATAAACCTGGAACCAGAATGGAAAACCAAATACGTTGATATGGGTTTTGGAATAAGTTTTATGCATTTTTCAAACGGCTCGTTAAAAACACCCAATATGGGATTCAATGTACCGTCCTTAAGTTTGTCCATGGGCTATAAATTCAACCAGCAACTTCCTGCCGAAAACCGGCAAAAAGTATTTGACGAATTTCAAAAGAAAAATCATTACGAATTATATGCCGTAGGGGGAGTAAAGGAAATTATGCCGTCAAATGGCCCGAAATATCTTTATAGCGGGATTCATTTTCAATACAGGCGGCATTATTCGGTAAAATCAAATTTTTTAGCCATTGCCGATGTAAATTATAATGCGGGATATAAAAAGGCTTATGAGAATAAATATAAGACCACGGTAAGCAACAGCGCGGGCTTGCGGGCCGGCCTGGGTATTGGTTACGGGCTTTCATTTGACCGCTTATGCCTGAGCATTCAAAACGGGGTGTATTTATACGACCAGCTTAACCATGATGGTATTTTTTATCACCGGGTGGCTGCAAGGTATTATTTCGATAACCGGTTAATTGCCGGCTTTTCACTTGATACACATTTTGCTACGGCCGATGTCGTGGAATTTGGATTTGGTTACTCCTTTTAATGTTAACAAACCTTCTGAAAAACAGCTGCCAAAAACGTAACTTTATGGCGCAAATAGTGTTATATTCATTGCATGAAATGCCCGTGTTGCCTCATTGAATGGGCTGTGAATAGCGAGCATTTTGGTTGACCATTAAAAAAAGAATTGTGTGTCCTATGAAAAAAATCAGCAT
>DASPJQ010000126.1:0-2814 GCA_035628535.1 Flavobacteriales bacterium
GGTATTGCCGGCATGACCGAGTGAAGAATAAGGTCCGCCCACACCAGTGGTTGAGGACTCCCAATCCAATACCACACCGGTTTTACCCGTGCTGGTCAATGTTCCCGAATTTCCTGTAACGCATACATTAGTAGCACCGGTAATGGTACCGCCTACCGACATGGCGTCAATGGTCATTGAAGCCTGTGTTGATGTTGCCGTGGCGCAAGTTGCATTTTGTACAACTGCCCTATATAATGTTGCAACAGTAAGGTTTAAATAAGATTGGCTCGTAGTGGTGTTTGAAAGATTTAACCATGTTGTTCCACCATCGGTTGAATATTCCCAGTTCAAAACAGTACCGGTATGCCCGCTAAGCGTAACGTTACCGCTGTTGGAGCCATTACAAACATTGGTTCCACCGCTCACCGTACCGCCTACTGATGCGGCATAACTGGTAACCATATAATTTGAATAGGTATTGTTGGAACTGTTGATGTCAGCCATGCTTGTAAGCGTTACTGTAGCATCAAAATCATAAACTCCGGCCAGTGACAAATCAGCCGGGGTTGTAAACGTGTGCGTATATGTACTGTTGGCAAGAAGGATTGAAGCCAGTGTAACCGTTTCAACCACTGCCGGACCACCGTTGATTGAGTATTGAACATCAAACGTAGTACCGGCTGGTAAATCCATACCAAAAGCAACCATGTTTACCGTAACAGTTTCGGTTGAGGTCAGTGAACAACCCGTCACTGGTGCACTGAAACTACCAAATGGCGACTGCAGCGCTAAATCCTGTCCAAAGTTGTTAAAATGTGTTAGCAGAAGGAAACTTCCTGCCATGAGGTATCGTTTTATCATGTGACTGTTTTTTACAAAGTTATTAACATTTTTGAATTCGCTGTTGACAAACTTTAGACGGAACTTTTTTATTTTGGTTTCAAACATTTGTCTAATTGCATGAATTAAAGGACGAATTTCCGCTTTCTTTACTTGTAAAAATTGCCCCCTCAAAAGTGCTACGAATCATTATTTTAAGGTACTTTTGCCCAAATCATGTCGAATAAACTGGAACAATTGGGTAAAGTTCAATTTACTGATAGCGAGGAGATAAAGCTGGTCGCAAAGCTTTTTCCATATTCGCTTCCTTTGCAGGCACTTGCTTCAAGGAATTTAAAGGAAAACAATAAATTGGAATATGACAAATTCCTGAGAATTAGTTCAATAATAAGTCCCGATCGAACCTGGCTCTACAATTATGTCAATAACACGGAGCAAAAATCGCTGAAAATCACAAAATCAATTGATTTTGATTCAATTAATGAAAAAAGTCCCGCTAAAAAAATTGAAATAAGCGAAATTGTTAAAACCGAAATACCTCCAGTTGATATAATTCTTGAACCCGAAACAGCTTTAATCAGTACCAATCAGGAAATAGCAGACCCTTTAGAAGAGTCCATCATTGCTGAATCCCTTAAGTCAAGTGCCGTTAAACCGGTTGAAAATACAGATACTGACCAAAAAGTAAAGTCAATAGTTACTGAAAAAGAACAGGTTGTAAAAGATGCCCGGCCAAAAATAACCGAAAGTGTTCTGGAAAAAGAAATCTTAAAAGAGGCCATTGATAAATCCATTCAGCAGGAAATCGATCAGATCAATGTATTTGATGATAAACCCGTTGAAATTACGGAAGTTAGAACGACTTGTGAACCTGAACCTGAAGGGTTTAGTTTTTGGCTGAATCCAACCAGGGTCAAAACCCAGTCCAGGGAAGAAAAACTTAAAAAGATTGATGCGTTGATTGAGAAATTCATTAAAAGTGAACCTAAAATCGTTCCCAAAAAGGCTGAGTTTTATTCACCTGTAAGCGTAGCTAAACAAAGCGTTGAATTTGATGAGGACCTGGTTTCAGAGCCGCTTGCAGCCATTTTTGAAAAACAGGGTTATTTTGATAAGGCCATTAAAGCCTACGAAAAATTAAGTTTGAAATATCCCGAAAAAAGAACTTATTTTGCAACCCGTATTGAAAAAATAAACGAAATCATTAAGAACATTAAAAACAATAAATAAAATGGAGATCCTGATTTTTGTGCTCATTGTTATCACTTGCATTGGCATTATAGGAATAGTGTTGATTCAAAACCCGAAAGGCGGAGGAATTTCTTCAAGCTTTGGTGCACTTAATCAAATTGGGGGTGTAAAACAAACCACCGAAGGCGTTGAAAAGGTGACCTGGGGACTTGCTGTATTTTTGGTTGTGCTTTGCTTATTAGCCACGCCCTACATGAAAGGCGGTCAGGTTAAATCCACTGCTTCGCCCGAGTCATCGGTTCAAATGAATAACCTGCCTCAAAATGCCATGCCTATGCCTGGTCAGGATGGTAAAGCGCCTGGTACCAGATAAGAATTATTTAAACCAAGCATTCAAAAACCACGCCCAGGCGTGGTTTTTATTTTTAAACCTGACGTTGGTTTTTTAGCTTGCGTAAGCTGGCGGGTCAGGTTAATTAATATTTGTTTTTTAAGCCCATTATTCTCATAAATTAAGGCCCTTTACCATTATGAAGAACATTGCAGTAATACTTTCGGGAAGCGGTGTATACGATGGCTCTGAAATACACGAGGCGGTTTTTACCCTGTTAGCCATTGCACAGCACAATGCAAAAGCAGTTTGTTTTGCACCTGATATCAACCAACATCACGTCATCAATCACGTGACCGGCAATGAAATGACCGAAACCCGAAATGCGTTGGTAGAAGCAGCACGCATTGCCCGTGGTGATATTAAGCCGCTTGATAAATTCAACGTAGCAGGTATTGACGGCCTTGTTA
>DASPJQ010000127.1:0-2810 GCA_035628535.1 Flavobacteriales bacterium
ATGGCCCCACCGCCCCGGTTGCTGGTATTTTCAATGGCAACCAGTGAGGTCAAAGGCAAATGAACATCGGCCGGGTTATTGATGTTCTCTTCAATGAACTTTAAATTGATCATACCGCGGTTGCCCTCCATGTAACGCACCGAACAGCCGCTGTTCACCATGATTCCGCCACCTTCATATTTATAAATATGCGCATCTTTACTGCACAATACTTCTTGTCCCGGCTGGGTATGCACTTTAATGGCAACCTGGTTTGTTTGAGTTCCCGATGCGCAAAAAAGAGCGGCCTCCATACCGAACATGGATGCAGCATGCGTTTCAAGTTCGTTTACGGTAGGATCTTCGCTAAAAACATCATCTCCTACCGGTGCATTCATCATGGCTTCCTTCATTTCTTTTGAAGGTTTGGTAACAGTATCGCTTCGCAAATCAATGGTCATAGTTCTTTGTTAAGCTTACCAAAATACACATTAAAATGCCAGCTTTTACAGGAAAAATAGTACCGTAGAAATACGCTCTTTAAGCCAACCCGTAAAAAATCAATCCCCGTATGACATACATTTATAGAAATTAACGATGTCTTAACCGAAAACCTATCCGGTGGCGCAGCAGCCCAGCCTGGATTTTAGCTATATTTGAACAATGCGGAAATTCATTTTACTGGCTGTTTTCATTGCAGGCGGTTATACCGTTCAGGCAGGCATTGATTCACTTAAAAATGAATTGAAAAAACCCGGCCTGTCCGACTCGGTAAAATGCAGTACACTCATTGAAATTGCCCTTGCTTATTATAACAATGACGGCATGCTTGATTCGGCACAACGGTATTTTGAATATGCACTGGCAGCCGGGGTAAAGGCAAAAAACAACAGCCTTATTTCGGCAAGTTATTCCGGAAAAGGGCTTATTTTGCGTGAAAAGGGAATTTACTCAGAAGCTCTTAACAATTACCTGAAAGCATACACGTTTGCCGAAAAAGCAAAAGATTACAAACGCATGGCCAGGGCCCTTACAGGCATTGGCGTGGTACACGCTATTCAGCAGGATTCCGAAAAGGCCCTTAAATACTATAAACAGGCCGAAAAAATAAACAAGGAACATAACCGTCCCGGTCTTGCATCGGTTTACAACAACATTGGTTTGCTTTATTCCGATGGCGATAATTTCAAAACCTCTCTTTCGTACTACAACAAAGCGTTAAAAATTAACGAAGAACTGAAAGACGACCGCGGGGTTGCCACCGTAAATGAGAATATAGGTCTTATTTATGTAAATAAGCTGAATGATGTAAAAGAGGGATTGAAACATTTTGCAAAAAGTCTTTCCATATGGCGCAGTATGGGCGACAGGCTGAGCGTTTCCATTACCATGCAATACGTTGCTTCAGCACTTAACCAGAATAAGCAATATAAAGCAAGCATTGATACCGCTCAAAAGGCCCTTAAGCTTGCAATAGAGAGCAAATCATTGAGCGCTGAAATGGCCTTGCACAATGAACTGGCACGGGCCTATGATAGCACAGGCAATACAGCCAGGGCCTATTACCATTACAGAAAATTCATTGCACTGAAGGACAGCATTCGAAACGATGAAAAAACGCGCGAAATCACATCGCTGCAACTTACATATGATTTTAACAAAGAACGCGCCATTGATTCAATAGCCAATGCTACGAAAAAAGCGCAGGATGCGTTTGCACTAAAAAAATCACGGGAGACACGTAACTGGCTTATTGCCCTGATGACACTCATGTTGCTTCTGTTGGGCTTTCTTTTCCGGGCTTTCCAAAAAAACCAGCGGGCCAAAGCTGAAATTTCAGCCCAAAAAATGTTTATTGAACAACGCAATGTTGAAGTCATGGACAGCATTAAATATGCAAGCCGTATCCAAAATGCCATTCTGCCTCCGCCCGAGCAAATGAAAAAACTTTTACCCGAACATTTTGTTTTGTATATGCCTAAAGACATTGTGAGTGGCGATTTTTACTGGGTTGAAGAAAAAGGCGATTACCTGTTTTTTGCCGTTGTGGATTGCACGGGCCATGGGGTGCCGGGGGCTTTTATGAGTATTGTGGGCAGAAACGGTTTAAATGAGGCTGTAAGCGTTATGGGATTGTATTCGGCAGCTGACATCCTGAATTTTCTGAATAAATATGTAAACGAAACTCTTCACCAGAAATTTGAAAACAGTAAAATTCGCGATGGCATGGACGTGGCCCTTTGCGTTTTCAATAAAAAAACGCGTTTGCTGGATTTTGCAGGGGCCAACAACCCGCTTTGGGTGCACCGCGCCAATACCTACGACCTGGTGGAAATAAACGGTGACAAGCAGCCTATTGGAAACTTTGTTGGATTTGGACAGGAAAAGCCCTTTACCAGGCAAACCATTGACATTGCCAAAGGCGATACAGTTTATCTGTTTTCAGACGGGTATGCCGACCAGTTTGGCGGACCCAAAGGAAAAAAAATGAAATATAAGCGTTTGAAGGACCTGATCATTTCGGTTTGCCGTGAAAAAACAGAAAAACAACATGATACGCTTAAGCAAAACTTTAAAGCGTGGAAAGGTGACCTTGAACAGTTAGACGATGTATGCGTGGTAGGAGTAAAAATCTGATTTATTTTATTGTTCTGTTTCTTACCTGCGGCAGCAATTTTGCCCAGCAACTGAACATTATTCCGTACCCGAATTCGGTACAATTGACTACCGACAGTTTTGAATTGAAAACGCGCATGAGCATTGAGTCATACTGTCCCAATCTTGAACCTGAAATCAACTACCTGGTTGACCAATTGCATGCAACGCGCGAA
>DASPJQ010000128.1:0-4557 GCA_035628535.1 Flavobacteriales bacterium
GATTGAATTTTGATGCGGTCCAGCTTTGCCATTCCTGCTGGTTTATTTCACTGCCCGCTTGAAAGCGAACATATGAAGGAAGGTTTGAGAACTGGCTTGAACGAACCATATCGGTGCCAGGTAAAATTTTTGCCGCGGCAGCTCCTATGGTCACAGTGGTTTGCGCATTGGCATTTGTGCCAAAAAGCAGTGCACCGCAAAGGGCCGCCAGGGTTAAACGTTTAGGTGTTTGCATAAGGGTATCCTGTTTAAAGTGGGTCCAAGATATGTATTTGAGGTCATTTAAACAATGGTAAATTGGCGATATTGGATGAACGGTTGAAAATTTACGGTGAATAGAGACGGTAGGCATCAGACACAAGACACCGGATGGTATAGGGTGCGGGGGGAGGGGGAGTTGTTGTTAACAATAAGCCTTCTGAGGATCAGGTAAAAGGGTTTAGGGTGTGAATAACAACCAACTTTTTAAACGGGATGAAATTTTGGCATTTACTTTTTGGTCACACAGCGGAAAGAGGTTCCCGAAAGAGATGCAATTCATTCGCAAAATTCGTATATTTAGCTCAATGAAAACGGTTTTTACCATTTTAATTCTGACATGTATTTCATCTGCAGGTTTTTTGCAACAACCGGGGTCAGATGTGAATGCCCGCTTCAATCACCTGGAAAAGGAAGGTGTAAAAACCAACAAAAAACTGGCGTATTCGTATTTTTTCTACAGCGCTGATAAAGCAGCACTGGAACAATATAAAAAAACACTTTTAAAAAAAGGCTATAATTTTATAAAAATTGTGTTCAAAAAAAACGAAGGCTATCTACTTGAAATGCGTAAAACCGAAAAACATACGAGGGAAAGCCTTAAAAAAAGAATTGGAATATTTACAGAAGAGACAAAGCTCCAGAAAAACATTCATTTTCATGGCTGGAATGTTTCCTGCACAGCCGCAAAATCGTTGCACAAAAATTGAATATACTTTAATAGTTTCTCAAATTGAGGAAGTAAGTATTTTTTCCTTCATTAAAAACTATATTTTAGCAAATCCTGATATCATTTGCAGGAATTATCTCTTCCGGGTTATTCACAACCTGAAAAAATGATTTGAACAAGTTGTGTTTTTTTGATGAATAAGATTTTTTTTTGATATATTTGTTATTGTGTTTCCCTCAACGGAAAAATTGTATAAAAAATTATATACAATGAATGCTTGGCTCCCACCAATTGGTGCTTTCTCTGTTAATATTTTTTTCTTTATCTAAAACCAATTTTACAATTTCAATGCCTGAACTTTTATCTTCCATACGTCATAAATTAGAATCATGTCTCAATAAGGCACTGGAGCTTGAACATGCCGATATGGGTTTGATCAGGGCATTTGATTTTTCAAGCAATAAACTGGTTGTTGTAATGGAAAAAGGGTTTGAAAAAGGTGTTCCTGAGCCATTCCGGGAGGCTACACCGTTTGACAGTTCGGCTTGCGGACGAGCTGCAGGCCTATGCAAAACGGTGGTAATCGCGGATGTGATGCAGGACATAGGTTTGATGCCTTACAGGGATGTATTGCTGCACGCAGGGTTAAGGTCTATTAAATCGGTCCCTCTTATACACATTGATGGCACACTCAGGGGTATTTTGTGTATGATTTGCCGGCAGCAGCGGTGGGGTTGGGAAAATGTAATACCGGTTGATTTGCTGGGGCAGATTACAGCCTGCATTGTGTAAAAATAAAATCATTAAATTCGATATAAATATTTAATAATCAATAATTTAATTTATTATTATTGATTTTAAACATCAGTAATAACAACCCATTATTTTCCACAACTTTTGCCCGACATATATTTGTTTCAAACAATTAACCAATATGAAACACATTATTCTTTTTTTCATGCTGCTGTTTTCCCTGGGTTCACCTGCGCAATACATCACCGAATCAAACGGTAAAAAAGGCCTCATGCATAAATCGGGTAAAACTATTCTTGAAAACAACTATGACACTGTGTATTTATTGGACCCGAGGTCGTCCATTTACGTGTTTTGCCTGGGCAATAAAAAAGGCCTCATTAATCTTCAGGACTCTACTTTTTATCCGTGCATTTATGATGAAATACGCGATGAACATCATGGATACGTAACCCGTACAGGATCCAGGTATGGCTTTATTTGCGACTATTATTACGGCAATAATCAGTACGGGTTTACCGTTTTCGAACCGGTTTATTCACACGTAAAGTTCAGCGGCTGTTGCTATATCTCAGTGGCCCGGGACTCGCTGTACGGTCTTATTTTTGACGGTATATATACAAAGGAAGTAGTGCCTTGTATGTTTAATGAACCGGTTTATTATGATTTAGGCCTGGGCACTTACTACAACTCGAATGGAAAAATAACCCTGTTGCGAAAAAATGAGGAGACGGGGGAATGGAATAAAACGGTGTTGGAAGGCAAGGAACCAAAGGCATACGGAGACTTGCTGGTTGACGAAAACAAAATTAACCGTGAATTTATTGTATACAGTCAGGTTACAGGTAAGCAACTGGCTGTTTTTGCCGGGCAAAGCGAAACCGTAGATATTTATTTTTCGGCACATGATATGTGCATGGTAAAAAAAGAACTGGTTGGTAAGTGTACGCATGTGACCTGGTTAAGCCCCGTTACAGGTGAAATTCTTTTGAAAACAGAACTAAAAAGCAATCAGGAAATAAGTGCCGGTTTCTGGTACAGTGAACGAGACCTTAAAGAGGCAACCAAAGTGTTTATACACGAATCACGCTCATTTGGAATGGACGCATATACATACATTGGCGAAATAACAGGTTATACCTACAAGGCTTATCCAAGGCCATATACCGAATTGAAACATTCTTCGGGCAGTAGCAGCGGTAAAAAGCCTTTTTTTATGCCGGGCAAAGATTAACCAACTATCAATTATTCAAGCGGATTAATCTGAATAATGCTCCTGTAAAAAGCAGGCATGCCGCAAGCGATGTAAACGTTCGGGCCGTGTGCCATTGGTCCCAGGTGGCGCGTAAATTTTCCCAATTGGCTGGCAAATTTTTTGTTGTCCAGGTTTTAATCTGGTTGTCAATGGGCACCTCAACCAGCAGGGTAATTAAAAGACTTGTCAACATAAGCACAAAAGCGCCCAATGCCAAGAACGAACCAAGGCCTTTTTGTGGATACCACCACCAGGCAAATAACAATAAAACCAGGCAAAAGGGCATAATAATGCGCATGGGCCAGGCCACGTTGGCAATAATAACATTGCCTATATGAATGAATTCATAAGCGCTAAAATCGTATATGCTGCGGGTCATGGCAAACCAGGTTCCCCAAAAAAGTCCCGTAACCAACACCAACAGAAGCAGGGCAGAATAAGCAGTTAATTTGAACATAGGCTAAATTTCATCCTAAAATAAAGGCAGGGCAGTTAAGTAATTCGATTAAAAGCGATAAAACGGCAATAAAAGAGGTTTAACCGCAGTTTTCTTTGCCTGGCCTGTTTTTTGTTAATTTAGAGTATGCGAAACTCAATCGTTGCATTGTTTTTTTTATTTGTTTTTTCTTCGGGCGCCCAAAACGTAACCATTACTGTTTGGAAAGACAGCGCCATGGGAGCACTGTACAACCGGGCAACGCATACGGTGGCGTACAACAAACCCGATAAAAAAGGTAATTATAAAATTTACCTGAGCGATACGGTTGGAAACAATGTAAAGCCGTTGCGGTATGCCGGATGGAGAGACGACCGCCATCAATGGGCCGAGGAGTGGCACCCTTCGGGGAAATACATTTTTTGTTATGTTGAAAAAGCTGAATACGTAAAGGAGAAAGGCCATAAGCGTAAACCTGTTGATGCTGTGCCCGGGTATGGGGCCTATACAGATTTATGGCTGGTGAGTGTTGACGGCAAACAGGCCTGGCAGCTCACCAATTTACCCAATTCGTACAGCAGCGGCATTATTCACAGTGCCATTACAGAAGATGGAACACAGTTTGGATGGAGCGAACGGGTGCAGGCCCCTAAATTCCTCGATAAAAACCTTGGTGCAGGCGTGTATGTTTTGCGCGTAGCCGATTTTGTTTTTGATACTGTGCCGCGTTTTTCAAACATTCGCACATTTGAGCCCGGTGGTGTGCCGGCCCTGAATGAAATGGACTCCTTTTCAAAAGACAAAACCACCCTTGCGTTTTACAGTACCTACGCATGCAAAAACATTATTACAACGCCCATCTATACCCTTAACATGGTAAGCGGAGAAATAAAACAGCTTACCGATAAAAGTTTTGCACAGGCACCAACATATACACCCGATGGAAAACATATCGTATACATGACCGGTCATGAATGTGATATTTTCCTGGGCCAGTTACAGGGGGCCGACTGGTGGATTATGGATACCGATGGTGACAATAAAAGACGTCTTACATACATGAATAAACGCAACCATGCACAATCAGTTAACCGCTACAGGCTTTGCGGGTGCGTTAGTTTTATGAACAACACTACTTTTTTGGGTGGTGTTATGACCAAAAGCCTTGGGTTGGTTGGTTACACG
>DASPJQ010000129.1:0-4110 GCA_035628535.1 Flavobacteriales bacterium
TTTTCCCACGGTATAATCCTGTCTCAATTCATCTTCAGTTGACTTTTTATGTACCGAATTTCTTGACATTTTTACAGTTTTACCTTTTGCTTGGCTGCAATTAGCCTTTGCCTGGTCCTCGGCATATTCTTTAAACGTATAATTCTTTTTGCTTTGTTTTTCAATTTCGGCTATATGATTCTTCATCATTTTTAGTGACATAACAGCATCGGCCATCCTGAATCCGCCTTCGCTTCTGAAACCGGCAAATTGAATAAAATAACTGTAATCTACTTTAACTGTGCCCGATTCAATTCTTGAATAATTGAGTGTTGGGATACTTAATTCAGGAAAGTAACGAAAACCATTTGCGTCCCTGCGCTGTGAACTGCTTTCAGAATAAAAAAGGACAGTATAATTGGTGGATTTTGATTTACGCAATGCAGCTACTTCGCTCACCGTTTTATATTCCACTTTTGCATTCAGGCCCCAGTGCTTTTCCACGGCTTCTTTCATATACTTGTTATAATCAGTAACAAAAGCACGTGCTGCCTTTAATTCAGCTTCCAGTTCCGCTTTTTTATCGGCCTTTTTTTCTTTGTCTATTTTCTTTTGCATGTCGGCTATATCGTCCGGATGTTCTTCCAGCATCTGTACAATCAGCGTGCGTTTTTTTATTTCTTTGAATTCCTCAGGTTTTGCGTACGTAACCTGGGCATTGGTATAATTGAAAGCCAAAAAGCCTCCAAGTACGGTCAGTAAAATGTGTTTTTTCATAAAAATTGCTTGAGCGGTAAAGTTAGGTAAAAAAAAGGTAACTAAAACAATTTAATAATAGCTTTGTGTTAATTTAAACGTAAACTTGGGTTTTTCCCGGCCTCGAAACAATATAGCGGTGTAAGCATGCCGACAAGTCCCGCTTCGTCAGGAGTAACGCTCGTACATTTTGCTGATGGCGAAGAACGACTAAGAGAGAATTTTCTCCCAACTTTCAATCAATTTCCTGTGTTTTCCCATCTCCACCGTAAAGTTCAACTCATCGGTATACTTCTTTTTTAAGATTTCAGCAAGGGTTTCCTTTTCAACCGGAGACCAGTCAGCAATACCGGGAACAATGCACACCAGCGGGGCTACCGCATCAACGGATGCTTTTTCCAGTCCCGAAAGGTTGGTCAAGCCCAGCATGCGCTTGAGCTCCGGTGTGGTTATAACCGAACTGTTCTGTTTTCCTGCAACAGCGCTCAGCTTGCGCAGGTCCACTTTGGCATAAGCATCATCCAATATCAATTCAACCGGCACAACGGTAAACTTTTTCAAAACATCAATGGACGTGCGGTAATTTTTCTTTTTCGCGATTTTTTCCGCTTCTTTATCGGCAAGGGCTTTGAGTTTTGCGTCAGCGGGCCTAAAACCCAACCGGTAATAAAACCAAAACGCGCCCGATTTTAATCCCTCTGGGTTATTTTCCCCAAACTGGTAAGGCGGAACCAAAATGCGTTTTGAATTGAACAGGCGCTGGTAGGCGCGCAGTAAACTTACGAATGCAAGTGCGCTTTCGCCCCCGCGAAAACTGTCAAATATGTTTAAGCCGATTTCCATGCGGTCCAAAAATATCCACGACCCGCCATAGGCCATGGGCACACCGTTTTTGTACCCTACATAACCAAGGTAATTTTCAATGGGCATTTTGCGGTTGGGCCGCATTTCGTACAGGTAAATGTCAATGCCGTGCTCCAGTTCAACGCGATAAACAGTATCTGCGTAAGTAACAGTGTCGGTTTCACGGCTGCGTGCGCACAGCGAATCGCGCCCGCTTTGAATGGCGCTGGCCAGTTCGCGCCCTTTTAATTTTTCGAACGATAAAAACGGCTTTGCCAGTTGGTCTTTTATGTTTACGCCTTTTAACAAAGGCCCTGTTTGATAATGCATGTTGCGGCACGGCAAAACATTCCCGGTGCGCGAAGCTTCAAATGAGTCTATTTTCAGGTCGCAGTCCACGCCAATTTCGTCAAACAATTTATCGCGCAGCGGTTCGGTTGTGTTCAGTGCTAAAAACTGTTCATTGATCCAGCGCAAATGGTCCACTTTGTATTTACCTGCAACCGAATCCATCCAGGTTTCTGCTTCAAAATCGTTGTCCAGCAAACTGTCAGCCTGCGATGGTTTTACAACCATGGGCAATGCCTCGGCCAGGTTCCCGTAAAAATCATCGTCAAACCGCGGCTCAATGGATTCTTTGGCAAACCGGTCCACCATCCAGGCGCTGATGTCAACCGAAGGCATCCATGATACCGAGCTGTAGGCAATACCGGTTGCATGGTACACATCGTAAAATCCGGCCGGGTCTTTTGCCTCCATGTCTTTAAAAAGCTTGCCAAGGCGTTTTAATTCGCTTGTAACGGCTTTTTGCACCGCGGTACTATCGGGATAGGCCAACATGAACAGCAGGTGCTCGTGGTAGGTTAAAATGTCTTTTTTGGTTTTAAGTTCCGTTTTCGGGAATTGCTTTAACAAATCCAGTTTTTGTTGTTCGGGTCCGGGGCCGAAGGTGGTGCGCAATGCGAGCAGCCCTGAAATAAGGTCGCTTGCTTTTTTTACCGCAAAGAACGGCACAGAGGCGCTAAGGTCGCGAATTTTTTTTGGTTTTGGGGTTGGCATGGGGCTAATATACAGATTTCTGTTTTCTCAAGTAGTTGGATATTCGGCCCATTATTTAACCACAGGGTAATGTAGGTTGCTCTAGGGTAAATTTTATCACATGACTTAACCACAGAGGACACAAAGGTTTCACAGAGGGCGCAGGGGTTTATTAAACGTTGTGGCGTGGTGTCGTTGCGAGAGATCATTCACATTATTTAACCACAGAGGGCGCGGAGGTCTCACAGAGGGACAGAGGGTTTGTTAAACGTTGTGGCATTGCGAGCTTTTTTAGACACAGAGGCACAGTGACAAGAGTTTACACAGAGGATTTATTAAGAAGAATTCAAAAATACGTTGTGTCGTTACGGGCCTTTTTGACATAAAGCGTAGTGCCGGGTGTTCCAGGATAGGTTTTGATCACGGGCCACTTCATCTTTATTGAGTTTTCTTACATTTGCCCGCAATGACCCCGAAACATTTACCGGTTTTTCTACTGTTGTTGTTTGCCTGCAGCAGTGAACAACGCGCAAAAAAACAGGATGCCGACACGACAACCTTTTCAAAACAACCCGAAACAACAGAAGAATTCTCCACCTGGATTGATCCGAAACAACTTGTTACCGACTGGGAAGAAAACAAATTAAAAGGCAAGGTAAAAAGCCTTATCACGTTTTATAAATCCGACACATCGACCATAACGGTCTATAATGAAAAGGAAAAATTATTTTGTTTAAAAACATGGTGTATAACCCTGAGCACTATTCGGTCAGCCATTACAGCTACGACACCATGGGACGTTTGCTTGGAGTCACTACGTACGCGAAAAGTCGATTATTTGAACGGTTAAATGTACCATCCATGACGAAAACGGAGAGGTGTATTTACAGGAAAGCCGGGCCATCCTGTATTTTGAGTAAGGGTAAACAACCAACAACCAATACTTATCTCCCCGGCATCGTATCAACAAATTTCAGCATCTTCATAGGCACCATGAACACTACGTTCAAACAATGTTTGTTCATGTACGGGAATTCCTTGTTGGTAAAATCAAAATTGTACCCGTAGGTGACCCGTGCCGGGCCAAACCCTACACCGATTTCGGGCCTGAAACAAAACCGGCCCTGGTTTTCCAGGTTGGTATAATAAAGCAGGTTAAATACAAGAGCGCTTCCCCCGGCCACACAGGCGCCTAGTTTAGGGGCCACCACCGTTTCCTGGCCAATATGTATTTCGGTTGTGGCGTACAAGGCCCAACTCATGGGGTGGTGACCTACAATACCGAATTCATTCACCGCAAATCCAAACTCGGCATACTGGTAGCGTGCTCCATTATAGCCAACCACCATTGAGAAATATTTTTTGGTGTACGTACCGAAATAAGGGCGGTAGGTTGTGTCTTTGGCAAGGGTGTCCTGTGCCTGGGTTGTAAAACCGGCAAGGGAAATAAACAATGTGAACACAAATGCTCTCACGTGATAAATATACAAAAAA
>DASPJQ010000130.1:0-5419 GCA_035628535.1 Flavobacteriales bacterium
TGTGCGGTTTCTGGTCCCATGGCCAGGCTTATTTGCTCTTTTAAATGATTGCTTGCCGCCTCATAACCGAAAAAAAAACCAGCCACTGTTAAAATGAGTACAAGCAGGCCCGGTAATGAAAAAATGGCGTAATAGGCAATAATGGCACTCTCTCTGAAAGGCCCGCGTCCTTTCCATTTTATAAACGTTTGTTTTAAAAGGTTGCCAAATTGTTTGACAACATCAACCATTTTACGCATAAGCAGTACTGGTATATTTTAAAAATTACAAACGGCTTCCATTTGCCGTGCCGCCATGCTGGCAATTTCCCTGTTCGTTAAAAAAGAGTTGCGTACAACCCGCGCCCTAACACCGGGCCCAAAAGCATGGCTGCGCCCCCGCATAAGCATGTTATACCCGATTTGCGCTACCAGGGCCGGGTCCTCGGTAAAGCGGGCAAATCGCGTATGTTCCATTCCGGCACGGTTAAAAAAATTCGTATCCGTAGGTCCGGGAATCAAAGCCGTCATGGTAACATTCGTGCCTCTTAATTCTTCTATCAAGGCATCGGTTAACGACAATACAAATGCTTTTGTGGCTGCATATACAGCCAGCTTTGGCGTAGGCTGATACGAGTTTACAGCTGCAAGTTGCAAAATACGCCCCTCATTCCTGGCTAACATGTCTTTTAAAAACAGTTTGGTAAGATGCATAAGCGCAATAATGTTCAGATTTATGGTTTTTACTTCGCTGTCTATTTCCGTTTCTGCAAACAAACCGCATTCAGCCATACCGGCATTGTTTACAAGAATATTCACTTCCAAACCTAATTCTTTGGTTATATTGTACAATTCAAGCGAACTACCGGGCGATGACAGGTCTTTCGCAATAACGTTTACTTTAGGCGATCCTGCTTCTTTCAACGAGTCAGCCACTGCAATCAGTTGTTTTTCATCACGCGCAGTTATAATCAATTCATCGCCCTGAAAGGCAAAAATTTTGGCCAGCTCAAATCCAATGCCGCTACTGGCCCCGGTAACAAGTACCCTATTCTTTTTTCTTTTCATACACTTTTCATAAAGTGATGGATTTCAATTTTCTATTCAAAAAGATCCACTCCCCATAATAAAAAAAAACGGGAGTGCCATTTTTATAGCACTCCCATAAAAATTTATTTGGTTAAAGTCCCCTGCGTTTGGTTTTTGGTTCCTCTTCAACATTCACTTCAACTTCTTCATCGTCCTCTTCATCCTCTTCACCGCCTTCATCTTCATCGGTAAGGTTTTCAACCTCCTCATCAGTATCGTCTTCTTCCTCATCGTCTTCGTCTTCCTCAACATCTTCATCTTCTTCCTCTTCGGCCGCTTCAATGTTGATAGCGGTAAGAGCTACTTCAGTAAGGGTTTCATCGGCATTTTTTTCTTCCTCAAGTGTTTCCTGCAATAAACCAACCACGTCTTCCAATTCAAGCGTTTCGGCAAATGCGCACAATGTACCATACGCAGCTATTTCATAATGCTCAACTTTTTGAGCCGATGAAATAATGGCGGCATCACGCATGGAACCCGGATCACATTCCTTCATTATTTCATTGGCTTCCTTTATCAAGCCCTCCATGGCTTCGCATTTTTTGGCCTGTGCACGTTTTCCAAGAACTTCAAAAATTTCTTCCAGGCGCTCTACCTGTTCCTCTGTTTCCATTAAATGGTCTTCCAGCGCCTGCACCAGGTCCTGTGAGGTTGCCGATTTGATCATTTTTGGAATGGCCTTGACAAGCGCTTTTTCGGCCCAATAAATATCTTTTAATTCCCTCTCAAAAAGCTGCATGAGCTTTGACGATTCCATTGTGGCCACCATTTCTTCACGGGGCCTTTGTTTGTTTTTGTTTTTTGTTTGCATGGTTATTTTTTTTAAAGTTTTGTCCTCTTACAGGCTTCTTTTTTTGAAGCCTTACAAAGAAACATGTGCAGGTGTTTAAAGACCTTACATTATTTTTGAATTTTGTTACACCTTGTACCGATCTTGTACACGTTTTTTTACTGACTAATATTGATCGGTTTATTTTCTCAAAACGGGAAGAGAAACCCGGTGTTAAAAATCTTTGAAATGGCTTGCTAATTGTGCTGTAATTGCATAAATTCAAATTAACTGCTTTACACCTGCTTTAACCCAATGTTACCGGCAAAAAAAATATATAAAAAAATCAGAGGGCATGGCCAGAGGGCACTTGAAAGACTTGACCATTTCAGTAAACATGCCGACCCCGAGGACCTGCACCAGTTGCGGGTTGAAATAAAAAAAACAAAGGCCCTCCTTAAATTTTATCTCAGGCCCAAAAAGGCATTCAATGAATTGTTTGCGCCCGTAAGGAAACTTTTTAAAGAGGCCGGAGAATTACGCACTATACAGCTTACGCTGGAACTCATGGACAACTACGCCATTGAAAATACCCGGATGGAAGACAAACTCAATAAGCAATTACTTTACGTTAATCTTAACTTTTGCAAACACATCGAAAAAAAACGCAAGAGCGCATCCAGGTCAATTAAGCGCTTTGATGCGTATTTAAAACCCGTAAAAAAGTCGAGCATACATAGGCGAATCCATAAAAAAAAGGATGAGATTGAAGCCTGTTTGAGAACATCAAAAACAGACCTGTCAAGCCTGCATGATTGCCGCAAAAAAATGAAAATACTGATGTATGTCCTCAATGGACTGAAGCCCGGTTATGCCAAAAAAGCGTTTATTGACATAAAAAAATTAGACAAACTCCAGGACCTGATTGGGAAATGGCATGATTTACAGTTAGCACATGATTTCCTGAAAAAATCACGCACCTCTATTCCCGCCAATTTAACAACAGAAGAAAAAAAAGTTTTAAACAAAATCATTTCGCTGACTGAAAATCCTGCAAGTTTTTCGACTTAAAATGTAACAACTATTACCGGAAGCTTTTGACATTTGCCATAATAAAAACAAGTTTAACCTTTAAGAAAAATGTTATGGCAACAATTGAAAAAAGACAATCGCAGCACCCTACCCGCCCGGGTAGTTTCTGGAATAATCCTCTTGACCGGTTTTTCAGGAATGATTTCATGAACCTTTGGAACAATGGTCCTGAACGAATGCCCTCGGTAAATATTCGCGAAGAAAAAGACAAATACAGCGTTGAATTGGCGGTGCCCGGACTAAAAAAAGAAGACATCAATGTTGATGTTGAAGGAAATATGTTAACTATTTCCTGTGAAAAAGAAGAAGAGACAAAAGAAGGAGAGAACGACTACTCGCACCGTGAATACAACTATTCAAGTTTTTCCAGGTCTTTGACATTACCAGAGAATGTTGACAGTTCAAAAATATCGGCCCGCTATACTGACGGTGTTTTGCGATTGGGCATTCCCAAACGCGAACCCTCGCAGAAAGAAAAATCATCGAAAATTAAAATTGAATAACAAAATAAAAAACCAAGCACCTAAAGAAATGGGGGCCGAATTGGCCTCCTTTTTTTATTCCCTGTCCCAGAAACGGTGCATGGATATGGCATTGATAAAATCCTTGGCGTTACCGTTAATGATTATTCCATCGCTGATGTGTTTTCGTATGGTGCTGCCATCGCTCATAACTTTTGACCCCAGCATGGTTGTTGAAATCAAATCAGTGCCTTCGTTTTCAGAAGCAATGGTTTTCCCATGACGGTACGCTTCATTCACAAAATGTATACAGGCCTGTTCGGCTTTTAATAACAGTACGCTTTTAAAACCGCCCGGAACATAAACCGCATCAAAAAACACGCTTGATGTAGTTAAAAAGGTCTCGTCAGTTCTTACCTCTTTACCTTTTGAGTCTTTAAAACTGCCCGGTGTGAGTGAAATTATTTTTGTAATGGCCCCTGCCAGATCAAGTGCAGCACGCATATTACTCATGGCAAAACCGTCAACCCCACTTGCCGCTAAAATGGCTACACGCCTTGAACGTATACAATTCAACGGCATGGTTTCAAGGCTCAGTGTTGCCGAACATTCAGGAATGTGAATGCTTTGCGCCTGGTGCACAAATGTTTTTCCCGATATTCCCATATCGGTTGTGACCTGCATATCCATACCCAACAAATAAGCGACCCGTGCCGCCAGCAATACATCAATATGCGACAAATGCCTGATGACTGTTTCACGTATTTGTTGGCTGGTTACTTTATGCAGTTCGGTAAATAATGACTCCACCATGTGGCGTTTCTCCGAATCGTCCTGTCTGTTATAAAACATACATGCCTGAACAAAATGATCATGATATCCCGGTAACTTTATTTGAACGGCCCGGCTTTGGTTCAGCGCTTCACGGTACGAATGTCCCCCGTTTAATTTTATTTTATTTATGCTCAGCAATGGATCCTTTAATCCGTCAATCATCCTGAGCACGTTCTGACCTTCTGTTGTTTCATGCGCTTCACTTATAAAATACCGGTCGGTTTTTGATATGGGCATCGAATCAATTCCCGGAATTACGTTATCATGACCAATTTCAATTTGCATGGCCTCGGTTAAAAAATTGTCGGGATTGCGGTCAAGCACTAATTTACCAATAATTTCCAATGGTACCAGTTCTTTGGGAATGATGCGCGTGCTGTCAGTCAGTTCATTTTTAAATTCCTGCGCAATGCCAAAAGGAATGACCTGTACACCAAGTTCCCATTCGGGATAAAAGCCGCTGTGTATGCTTTCCCATAAATCACGCCTGTAATATTCGGGGTCCATTTCACTTATTTTACGCGCTTCGTCACCTGTAATAGCATGGACGCCCAACATTGGCCTCCAATGAAATTTGACAAAAAATAATTCCTTCAGTGCATTGGTAAATACAAACGGATATTTTCCAAACCCTTCCATCATGCGGAAGCTCCTTGGCAAGGTACGGTCGCTCATGTTCCATAAAATGCGGTGTATACTTTGCGGCATATTGCCCACAATTTCCCAATATGCATCTTGTAACGAAAAGTCGGGTTTATCCATTTTTCCGCATAAATCAAAGGCCATTTCCCTGAAGCGCAAAGCATCTTTGGTGTATGAAACAGGAACATTGGCCCCAGGCACGTCAACTATGCCTTCTTCGGTATAAAACTTAACCGAAAATTCGCTGGCCTCGCGGTTGGTAAAATGAAATCCCTGCGCACCAATAACTGTGCTGAAACGTACAAATACCGGTGTGGTGATGGACGTGTCGTTTAAAAATTTTGCCGTAGTGTATTTTCCAACCGAGTCGTATAACTGGAAATAGCCATAGGCAGCGCTGTATGATGGCCGGCCGGCCGAAGCGTGGTGCGTGCGAACTGATTTCTCCTTCAGCACATAATCGGCTTTAACCTCCCCTTCGGGATACAGTTGCTTTAATTCGCGGTAATCTCCACTCAGACCCCGCTCAACGTTCTTCCTCTTCTTTCCCATGT
>DASPJQ010000131.1:0-2992 GCA_035628535.1 Flavobacteriales bacterium
CATCACGGTGTTCAATGCCCAAATCGTAATATTTAATATCAACATCCAGATAAGGCAAAATCAATTTGTCCTTAATGTATTTCCAAATAATGCGTGTCATTTCATCGCCATCCAACTCAACAACAGGATTGGCTACTTTAATTTTTTCCATGTGCAGTTTCAGTTATTTTATGCCTGTAAACCTAAGGGTTTTGATTAAATGTGCAAGGTAAAAGTTCAAAAAAAATGAACGGGTTACATATGTTTAAACCACTGTATTTCAGTTATTAGATTTTAGAAGTATGATTTTTGATTTGGCCGGCTGCCCCCTCGGCAATAAATGCGGTTTCAATATAAATTCTTTTCTGCGCTCTCATTCAGGTGCGGGGTACCGACTCCATTCCTGGCAGAATTTTTTCGGTAAAAAAAGGATAACCATTCAGAAATTTAAAATTCAAATTTAGAAATCAATATTCAATGTCTAAATTTCTAAATCTTTAAATATTGAATTTTTATTGCGCCACAAATGTATATGTAATGGTGCCTGCCTGTGGGTCACCATACTTAGTACTGGCCTCAAATTTACACTTGCGCGTATATTTCAACGCATTTTCACCCATGCATTCTTCTGAATAGTTTGAATTGGCCTTGTCAATCTCAGCCGAAACAACTTTGCCGCTGGCATTCAATTTCACTTTCAATACAATCATTCCACTGCCTTTGCAAACGTAGGCCGGCTTGGCAAAAACCTCGTGGGCGCGGCCGGCAAAATCATAACTTCCGTCAACCCTCCCCGCCTTTCTTACCTTACTGGTTTCATCACCGTTATTGCCATCATTTTTTTTCTTGTCAACTTTTTTGTCTTTTGCGTCATCGTTTACTTCAACCGTATGTTGGTGTTTAGCGGCAAAATCGTCAAAGGCGCTTTTCTCATAATCACGTATATCCTTTTCCACGTCACTGTCCAGGTTTTTAAAATTGCGCGCATCGTATTTTTTGTCGCTTTCGCCAATTTTATCGCGCTCGTTTACGGTTTCGTTGGCTATTTTTTCATTGGCATTAACGGGAGGCTGAACGGTTGGATCCAGTTCGGCAATTTTAACATCCTCCTCCAGCACAATGGGAAATTGTTCTAATCGCCCCAACGGTGGCAAATGCCGCTCAACATGCACCTGATTCATGTAAATGGCCATACCCACATGCAGGAAAAAAGTGCCAATAAACGCCCACTTGTATTTTATCACGTAATCAAACATGCCCTATCAAATATACGAATTTTCAGCCATATGGTCATTGTACACGCGTTCAGGCATAATGTTCACGTAGTAAAAGGGAACACAAATGACGCTGGTCAATACCTGTGCTAAAATGGTGCATTTATTCAAATTGGTGATCATCATGACCATCTGTGTCATCTGCGTCTAAAATCAGGTATTGAACTTTTCCCATTTGTCCAGTAAAGCCTTAAACCCTGGTGGCAACTCTGAATCAAACTGCATAAACTCGTTTTTGGTGGGGTGCATAAACCCAAGCGTTTTGGCATGCAGGGCCTGTCCCGGTATAAGCTCAAAGCAATTTTCAATGAATTTCTTATATGCTCCACTGGTATTTCCGCGCAAAATAACATCGCCACCATATTCCTTATCATTAAATAACGTATGGCCCATGTATTTCATATGCACCCGTATCTGGTGTGTGCGGCCCGTTTCCAGTTTACACTTTATAAGTGAAACGTGCGCATAATTTTTAATCACTTCGTAATGCGTTACGGCATGTTTCCCTTGTGAACCGTCTTCATACACCATAAAAACTTTACGGTCTTTTACACTGCGGCCAATATTCCCCGTTATGGTACCTTTTGCGTTTTTTGGGTTTCCCCATACCAGTGCATAATACGTGCGCTCACTGGTGCGTTCGTAAAACTGGCGCGACAAATGGGTAAGCGTATGTTCGGTTTTTGCCACAACCATTATTCCGGTCGTAAATTTATCAAGGCGGTGCACCAACCCTGGCCTGCTAACTTCATTTGATTTATTGGGTGGTAAATTGTCAAAATGATACACAAGGGCATTGACCAGGGTACCGGTATAGTTTCCATGACCCGGGTGTGAAACCATTCCCGCGGGTTTGTTCAATACAACCAGTTCTTCATCCTCGTACACTATATCAAGGGGAATATTTTCGCCTTTTAATTCA
Source organism: Flavobacteriales bacterium (assembly GCA_035628535.1). GTDB lineage: Bacteria > Bacteroidota > Bacteroidia > Flavobacteriales_D > UBA2798 > DASPJQ01. Next base: position 2,176 of record DASPJQ010000131.1, read on the forward strand.
TATTCCCTCACGGGATACGGCAAAACCAGGGAAATTTCATCAAACGGTTTTACTTTATAATTTGATTTAACCGGCTTTTGGTTGACCAATATATTGCCGGCTTTGGCAGCTACCTGTATGCGGTTACGCGAAGTGTTGGGCAAACGGTCAAAAAGATATTTATCAATGCGCTTTAATACAACGCCTTTTTCAACCGAAATTTTTAAATGTTCGTAAAGTTCATCGGTGTCTTCAGCCTTATCGTCCCCGGCATGCATTACTCAATCACTAAACGGTGTGTTGTAGCGCCCGATGATGTTTTTATACGCACCACGTACATGCCTTTTGACAGGTCGCGTACTGAAAAACTATTGTTCCTGAAACCAGCAATGTATTTTCCTGAAATATCAAATAAACCAACTTCTTCAACCGGTTCGCCTGAGCGAATGGTTACAACATCATTGGCCGGGTTGGGGTAAATGCTCACCTCGTTCACCTGTTTTTCCTGCACTGGTTCAAGTATGCTTACGTAACTTGTTTCGCACATATCAAAAACCGGGCGCATCATCAATGACCCCTGGAACGAAGTATTGATCCATCCCGTTCCCACATCGTAATAAATTTTACTCTGGTTATTGTGGTTACGGTCAAAGCCAACGTTTAATTTGTCAGCAGCCGTTTGTTTCCATCCAATGTAAACTGTTCCGGAAACATTTAACGGTGTTGAAAAAGGATATACGTGAAATTTGTTATGCGCATTTTCATAAATCACGCTGCTTACCACTGTTTCCTGGTAAATGATGCTGCCAGGTGTGCCTCCTGCACCGGCATTGTTCCA